>JALUYN010000249.1 GCA_027012915.1 Cellvibrionaceae bacterium | reverse complement strand
CAAACAGTTGCGTTATAACGGCCTGTTGAATACTCAGTTATCAAGAGCCGTACCATGACAGATCCCCAAGGTTCACACCCCAAGACGGGCTTACGCCGAATTATCAACGCCTTTTCTTTTTCAGCTAACGGATTACGCAAAACCTGGAAACATGAAGCGGCCTTCCGCCAGGAGGTCAATCTACTGCTTGTCGCATTGGTGATTTTGGCGGTCTTCGATTTCAATAACACCGAGAGAGCCATTCTCGTTTTCGTCAGTCTAATGGTACTGGTAGTGGAATTACTGAATACCGCGGTGGAAACTGTGGTAGACCGCATTGGTCCAGAGCACCACAAACTGAGCGGCCGCGCCAAAGATATGGGATCGGCGGCAGTACTGATGAGCCTGATTGCCGCCGGCCTGTGCTGGCTGTTTATTGGTTTTGATGTACTGCAGAGGTCTTGACCCTATCCATCTCTTGCAACGTTAACGGACGAATCTTGATATTGGCGTAGCCATACACAATGGCAATCAACGGTCCCAACAGATTAAAAAAGGCATAGGGCAGATAAGCCAAAGTGGCGACCCCAAGAGTTGCTGCCATATAAGCACCACAGGTATTCCAGGGGATCAGTGGTGAGGTAATAGTGCCGCCATCCTCGATGCTGCGAGACAGATTCAGTGCGTCCAAGCCGCGGTTGGCGAATTCCAATTTGAACATACGCCCGGGCAGAATAATCGAAATATACTGATCACCCGCCACGATGTTGGTACCAATACAGGTGCAGATAGTCGCGACTATCAAACTTCCCGTAGAGCGCACCATCCCCAACACTCCCTGAATAAGCTTCGCCAGCAGACCGGTTTTTTCCATAACCGCGCCAAACATCATGGCACAGATAATCAGCCAAACCGTATTGAGCATCGAACTCATGCCACCGCGACTTAACAGGCTATCGATCACTCCATTACCAGTGTTCAATTCGTAGCCGTTAAACAAAGAGATCCAAACCGCTTTGAAGAGCTGCAGAGCTACAGGCAGCTCTGGCGCATTAGCAAACGCCAGCAGATTGTCGCGCTGAAACACGATAGCGAAAACTGCGCCTGTCAAAGCACCAATGAGAATGCTGGCCATGGCCGGCACCTTACGCCAGGCCAGTATCAGCACCAGCAGCAGCGGCAATAACAGCAACGTGGAAAGATTAAAGTGCTGCTCCAGCAATACCTGAATCTGCTGCATCTGCTCTGATTCAGTGGAATGCTCAACCCCGGTGCCCATCCAAAGAAATATGAGCAGCGCGATCCAGAAAGCCGGCAAAGTCGTCCAACTCAAGTGCCGAATGTGATCAAACAGATCAACCCCTGTAACCGCAGGAGCCAGGTTAGTGGTTTCTGACAAGGGCGACAGTTTATCGCCAAAGTAAGCCCCCGACACCACTGCTCCAGCCGTAACTTCCATAGAAACACCCAGGCCCGCCGCAGTGCCAATCAGTCCAACCCCTACCGTGCCTGCAGTAGTCCATGAGCTGCCGATACACAGTGCCACCAGCGCGGACATGACACAGGCCGCACCGTAGAACCACGAAGGGTCCAAAATCTGTAGGCCGAAATAGATCATGGCCGGTACAGTGCCGGCCAGTATCCAGCTCCCGATCAGCATGCCGACACATAGAAGAATCAATATCGCTCCCAGCGCTATGCGAATTCCATCGTATATGGATTGCTCAAGGGTATTCCAATGCATGCCATTCTTGAGGCCAATGACCACAGCAACAGCCCCCGAGAGAATCAGAACGATTTGGTTGGCGCCGTAGGAAGAATCGTCACCGAACAGGTAAACCGACAACCCCAATAATGCGATTAGGGTTGCCGTAGGCACAAGGGCATCTACAAGTGAGGGTGATTTCGGTGTATTTTCGGTATTGATATCCATATCACGCTCGCTTACGAAGGTGTTTGCCGTGGAGCCTAAAACAGAGTGAGCTGTTCCAGCTTGGCTTTCACAGGGCCGAAACTGGTGCGGTGAATCGGCGTGACCCCCAGAGCCTCTATCGCGGCAAGATGGACTTTGGTGGGGTAACCCTTGTGGCCTGCAAAACCATAACCGGGATATTGCTTATCGAATTCGACCATCTCGCGATCACGAGTGACCTTAGCCAGAATTGAAGCGGCACTGATAGCCGCCACCCGACTATCGCCTTTGACCACAGCTTCTGCGGGATAGCGCCACTGAGGGATTTTGTTGCCATCCACCCACACGTGCTCGGGTTGAATCTTAAGTCCTTCTACTGCCCGTTTCATGGCTAACAAACTGGCTTGAAGAATATTGAGCTGGTCAATTTCCGCGACACTACAGCGCGAAATACAAAAGCTCAGGGCTTTTTCCTGAATTTCGTCGAACAACGCATCGCGGCGTTTTTCGGTAAGCTTCTTGGAATCGTTTAGGCCCTCAATGGGTTGCTCTGGGTCCAGAATAACGGCAGCGGTGACCACATCGCCAGCCAAGGGACCTCGTCCGACTTCATCAACTCCAGCCCCTAAAGTGCCACTGTAACTGCTGACAAAAGGTTCCATTAGCTACGCCTCGACTCGATCAAATTGGCGATAGCATCAGCCGCGCGATCGCTGGCATCGCGTTTCAGCGATACATGCATATTATAGAAAGTCTGTCGTAATCCCCGTGCCTTTTGCGGCTGTTCAAAATAGCTTAGCAGCTCGTTTCCCAGTACTTCCGGCGTCACCTGCTTCTGCAGAATTTCAGGAACCAGAGATTTGTCAGCCAACAGATTCGGCAGAGAAAAGAACTTTGATTTAACCAATCGAGAGATAATCGCGAACGACAACCATGCCATTTTGTATGCTACAACCATAGGCTTCTTCAACAGCATGGCTTCCAGTGTCGTGGTACCCGATGCCATCATCACGGCGTCTGCGGCAGCCATGACTTCGTGGGATTGACCGTCCACAACCTGAATCGGCAATTGCGGATGCAGAGCCAGCTGTTCATCGATCTGCTGTCGCCTTTGAGCATTGGCAGCTGGCACAATGAATTTCAAATCCGGTTGTCGTTGCAGACACCATTGCGCTGTTTTCCAAAACTCTGGCCCCAACAATTTCACCTCGCCCCCGCGGCTGCCTGGCATCAGCGCCACCAGCTGTGTATTGAGGTCAATTCCGAGTTTCTCCCGCGCCCCGATAACGTCCACTTCCAAAGGCAGCTCATCGGCCAGAGGATGCCCCACAAAACACACTGGAATACTGTGCTGTTCGTAGAACTTTGCTTCAAAAGGCAACAGCGTCAACATTAGATCTACGGAACGACCAATTTTCACAATGCGCTTTTGACGCCAGGCCCAAACCGAGGGGCTTACATAGTGAACTGTGGCGATGCCAGCGGCACGCAGCTTTTCTTCAATGGTGAGATTAAAATCAGGAGAATCGATGCCAATAAAGACATCGGGAGGATTGGCAATAAAGTGTTCAATCAGGGTCCTGCGAATGCGCAACAGTTCGAACAGGCGTTTCAGAGGTTCAATAATCCCCATCACTGCCAAACGCTCCTGGGGGAAAAAGCTATGAAAGCCCTGGGCCAGCATACGTTCGCCGCCAATCCCCTCAAACACCGCATCTGGGTATCGGGCCTTAAGGGCTTTCATTAGGCCGGAGCCGAGAATATCTCCCGAGGCTTCGCCAACAACAATACCTATACGCAACGTCTGGCTACCCGCACTATCGCTGAATGCCGCGAGTGGAAGATTCCAGCGATTCAATCATCGCATTCAACGGTTTACAGTTTTCTTCCAGGGCTCGAAGCTCTTGCAACGACTCTTCCTTGGTTAAACCACGTCGATAAACCAATTTGAACGCCTTGTTAATCGTTGAGATATCTTCCTTGCTAAAGCCACGACGGCGTAAGCCTTCCGCATTGATAGTCTTAGCCACTGCGGGATTGCCATTGACCATTACATAGGCGGGAACATCTTTGCCAATAGCACTGCCCATTCCGGTAAAACAATGGGCGCCGATACGGCAGAACTGATGCACTAACGTATAGCCACCCAGAATGGCCCAGTCCCCCAGATGTACGTGCCCGGCCAGGGCCGAGTTATTCACCAAAATACAGTGATTGCCAATTACGCTGTCGTGACCAACATGGACATAGGCCATCAATAAATTATCGTCGCCAATCACAGTCTGAGAATTGTCCTGTACAGTGCCACGATGAATGGTAACGCCCTCTCGAATAATATTATTGTCACCAATAATCAATCGCGTCGGCTCGCCCTGATACTTCATATCCGGCGTATCTTCGCCTACCGAAGAAAACTGGTAGATGTGATTATTACTGCCAATGACGGTAGGCCCCTTAACGATGACGTGGGACTCAATCTTGGTGCCCGGACCGATTTCCACGTCCGGGCCAATCACCGACCAAGGGCCAACGCTTACGTCAGCGGCCAACTTGGCAGTGGGATCAATTATGGCTCTGGGATCAATCACTGGTTTCACCTATCTTTGGTCTTGCTATTTCTGGTGTTACTAATTTGGTCTTACGCGTTCTGATTTCGATTCACGCGCAGTCTATACTTTGCGATACGCACACAAAATGCTCGCCGAGCAGGAAAGCTCACCATCGACGTGCGCCTGACACTCAAATTTCCATATACCGCGCTTGGCCGATACTACTTTGGCTTCCAGGTGCAAACGGTCACCGGGGATCACCTGCCGCTTGAAGCGCACATTGTCAGCACCGGCAAACAGGTACAACGAGCCATCGGCTGGCGTCTCACCCTGGGTTTTGTAGCCTAAAATACCGGCGGCCTGAGCCATCGCTTCAACAATCATTACTCCCGGAAATATAGGGGCGCCAGGAAAGTGGCCATTGAACACTTCTTCGTTGGTGCTGACGTTTTTGTACGCACGAATCACCTCGCCCTCAACTAACTCCTCTACGCGATCCACCAACAAAAACGGATAGCGATGGGGCAAATATTCCTTGATCTCACGAACATCCATCATGATCAATACTACTCCAAATTCGAAAAACGAAAGTTAATCTCTCTGCGATTTCGTCGACTTTTCCAGTCTTGTTATGCGACCTGCCAACTTATCCAGTTGCCCAAATCGTACCGCACTTTTGCGCCATTGCGCCGATGGCATCATGCCCGTGCCGGATGAGTAGGCACCAGGCTGATTAATAGACTTTGTCACCAATGTCATGGCAGTAACGTGCACGCCATCACACAATGTTAAATGCCCGACAATACCGCAGGCTCCTGCGATAGTGCAGTTCTTTCCTATGTGTGTGCTGCCCGCCACAGCAGTGCAGCCAGCGATAGCCGTATTTTCGCCGATGCGAACATTGTGGGCAATCTGTACCTGGTTATCGAGTATAACGCCGTCGGCCAACACTGTGTCGTCCAATGCTCCACGATCGACAGTGGTTCCTGCTCCGATCTCCACATCATTGCCGATGCAGACCGCTCCAAGCTGATGCACTTTAACCCAGCCTTCGCTACTGGGCGCAAAACCGAAACCGTCAGCGCCAATAATGCAGCCGCTGTGCAGCGTAACGCGATCGCCAATGGAAATACCGTGATATATCGTCGCGTTAGCGTGTATCAGGCAATCTCGACCGATGCAGCTGTCAGAGCCAATCACAGCTCCAGATCCAACAGTTGAGCCCTCTCCTATTACCACACCCGCTTCAACAACAGCATTGGCACCCACACTGACGTTAGCGCCAAGCTTCGCAGTGGGATCAACACATGCACTAGGATGCACACGCTCGGACGGCACAGGTCGGGTATCAAACAGAGCACTTAAACGGGCATAGCCAAGATAGGGATTGTTCAACAATAACTTGTTGCCACTATAGCTATCCGACAGCTCCGGTTTCAGAATAACGGCCGCAGCTCTAGTAGTACTCAGGTACTTCTGATAGTTCGGATTAGCCAGGAACGCCAATTGGCCCGGCTCGGCATCTTGAATGGTATTGAGGCCGGAGATTTCACAGAAGCCATCCCCCTGCAGCTGGGCACCCACCAGATCGGCCAGGGCCTGCAATGTTCTCTGCGAAGTATGAGACACAAAACCTCCTAACAGTCTTCCAAGGAGACGTTAACGCCTGCTATCAGGCCCCAAAACCAACAACTCCCGGTAGCGGCCCAGGCCACTCACGGGAGTTGCGCGTATACGATGGCTAAAATCACCGCTTCGCGAAGGTGATTACATTTTGTTAATCAGCGTGGTCACTTTGGAAGTGATGTCGTAGTCAGGGGATGCAAAACGTGCGGCACCGCTGTCCAGCACCAAACCGATGTTTTCAGCCTCAACCAACTGAGCCATAGCCTTTTGAAACTTGGGCTGCATGTCAGCCATCAGACGCTGAGTAGCAGCGTTGTTCTCCGCTTTCAGCTTCTTGGCCAGCAATTTGAAGTCAGCATTTTTGAAATCAAAGTTTTTGCTGTACTCAGCCTGCCTGTCTGTGCTCCAGGTAACACCGTTGGTGTTAAAGTCCTTTTCCATGGTTTGCAATTCAGACTTCAGGCCTTCGAATTTGCTCTTCATGGCAGCGTAATCTGACTTGCTGTTAAGCTCGGTAAACACCTGCTTGGCTTTGTCGGTCTGCATAATTGCCACCTGCAGGTTCAGTACTACAATTTTGCCCTGCGCTGCTGCGTAAGAAGAGGCCATCATAGCCAGCAGTGCAATAGCCAGTACTTTAATATTTTTCACGTTACATCTCCGTTTTTATAATTCGTGGGGCTATAAACATTCGTCATTGCGAGCCGCACCGCGGCGCGGCAATCTCTTCAAATACCAACGGTAACTCAAAAGATTGCTTCGTCGTTTCACTCCTCGCAATGACAACGTCAAAATTTTAGAACGAGGTTCCCAGCGAGAACTGGAAAAACTCGGTATCGTCGAATTCATTTTCCTTGATGGCCTTGGCCACACTGAACGTCAGCGGACCGAAACCAGTAATCCAGGTTACACCCACACCAGCCGATGCACTCAGTTTACTCAGATCCACGTCATTACAGTTGCGCTGCAGCTCACCACAATCAGTGCTGAAGACATTACCGGCATCGATAAAGAACGCAGACTGAAGTGAACGCTGGTCTTTAATAAATGGCAGCGGGAACAAGACCTCGGCACTACCTTCAATCAGGATATTACCGCCAAAGGGGTCATCATCGTCACTAACTTCTTGAGTCAGTAACTTACCATCTGCCCCAGCGCCGTTTTCCGCCAGGTAGATTAATTGATCAAGAGAACCATTGTCATCACTATCAACGCTCGCGACTCGATAGCTTTGAGCCGGGGTCGCGCGAGGGCCTAATGTGTTGCGCTTAAAGCCACGCACCGAGCCAAAGCCACCTGCGTAGAAATTTTCAAAGAACGGCAAGCCATCGGTGCCACCAAAGGAATCACCGTAAGCCAGTTCAGTTCTCAGTCGCAGGGTCAGGGACTTAGTTAGAGGACGGAAATACTGTCCTTTATAGCTCAGTTTAAAGAATTCCAAATCACCACCGGGCAGCGTCATTTCAAAACTCAAAGACTGAGAATGACCACGGGTGGCCAAACGACCACGGTTCAACGTCGACTGACGCCAGCTGGCATTGAAGTTGATAATGTTGAAGTTATCACCATTGGTTTGGATCCATCCGTCCGGATTATTCGTAAAAGGATCCGCCAGCCCGCTAATCAAACCAATGTTACATGCGGTTGCACCATCATCATCTTGACAATCCGCAACATCATCCAAGCGAACAAACTCCATAGGCACATTAGAAATGATGTTTGGCGATGAAGAAATTTCCTGGACGACACGATCCCCAGTTTCGATACTGATGTTGGTGACCCCAAAACCAAAGTTCAGACGCTCGGTTTCTGAAATCGGATAACCGAAGTTAACCGAGCCACCGAATGAATCCGTGGCATAACTGGACACATTCACTTCTTCAAAATCCCGCTCGCGGAAGAACAGACTAAAGCCGCGACTTACACCATCCGGTGTAAAGTAGGGGTCCATATAGTTAAAGCTGTATACAGTTTGATACTGTGAGTTACTGATATTGAAACCAACGCGTTTACCGGTACCAAACCAGTTGTTTTGCTGAATATTGGCACCCAATACCAGACCGGAACCCTGAGCAAAACCAACGCTAGCACCGATGCTGCCGGACGGTTGCTCTTCTACGGTGTACTCTACATCCACCTGATCAGAGGTACCCGGCACCTCGATGGTTTCTACATTCACTTCTTTAAAGAAGCCCAGTCGCTCCAGACGTACTTTGGAAGACTCGATACGCGCAGTAGAGGCCGAACCACCTTCCATTTGGCGCATTTCACGGCGCAGAACTTCATCTGAAGTCTTGGTGTTGCCGCGAAATTCGATACGACGAACGTAGGCACGCTTGCCCGGCTCCATAAAGAAGGTAACTTTTACGGTTTTATCATCGTCATCGCGCTCGGGGATACCGCGAACTTCTGCAAAGGTGTAACCCTCGTTGCCCAGACGACGAGTCAGATAATCTGAAGTGGTGGTCATCAGCACCTGTGAAAAGGTTTGACCTTCTTTCAGCAGGAACAGTAATTTCAGCTGCTCTTCGTCGACCACGAGATCACCGGCCAACTGTACATCGCTGATTTTGTAGACATCACCCTCGGTAATATTAACGGTGATGTAAACGCCTTCTTTGTCTGGCGTGAGTGAGACCTGAGTGGAATCGATGGCAAAGCGCAGATAACCGCGGTCAAGATAGTACGACTCCAGGCGCTCCAGATCACCGGTCATTTTTTCTTTGGAATATTTGTTATTGCTGTTCAACCAGGACAACCAGCCTGTTGTTTTCAGTTCAAACAGATCGCTCAACTCTTCGTCGGAAAAAACCGTATTGCCGACAATATTCAAATGCTCAATGCTAGCAACTTTGCCCTCATCCACATTGACAACCAGCTTAACCTGGTTGCGTGGCAGCTCTTCTACCTCGGCTTTAACAGTAGCGCTGTAGCGACCTTGAGCCACATATTGGCGCTCCAGTTCACGGGTCAAACCGTCCAGAGTCGCTTGTTTGAAAATCTGACCTTCAGCCAGACCATTCTCGTTCATCCCCTTGAGCAGATCTTCGGTCTTAATCGCCTTATTGCCGTCAATTACTATCTCGCTGATCGCCGGGCGCTCTTTAAGATTAATAACCAGAACACCACCATCACGACCGATTTCAATATCGGCGAAGTAGCCAGTACGGAACAGGGAACGAGTGGCTTTTTGAATCACGTACGCATTGATCGTATCGCCGACTTGCAAAGGCAAGGCCGCAAACACTGAGCCGGCAGATACACGCTGCAAGCCTTCCAGTCGAATATCATCGACTCTGAAACTCTGGGCGACGGCCAAGGCTGGAAACAGGAACAAACAGATAAAGAGCGAACGCAATGGCTTCATAGATAATTGTCTAAACGTATTATTGTCAATTTTGGGTTACAGAACCGGGCCGAAACCACAGCATTATTCAGAAACGCATAATATCGTTGTACAGCGCCAAAACCATGACACTCAGCACTAACATCATACCGATCTGGTAACCAATCATTTGTACTTTTTCCGATACTGGGCTGCCCTTGACTACCTCGATGAAATAGTAGAACAAGTGCCCCCCATCCAGCACCGGAATCGGCAACAGGTTAAAGACCCCTAAACTTATACTGAGCAGTGCCAGGAAGCCTATGTAATAACCTATTCCCGCTTTTGCGGAAGCGCCCGCCACTTTAGCAATGGTAATGGGTCCGCTCAAGTTTTTCGTGGATATTTCTCCCACCACAAGCTTTTTCAATGACAGCAGAACAAAGGCTGTGGTTTCCCAGGTTTTCTCTGCGCCCTTCACTGCAGCCTGCCAGGGATTGTAGTGTTGCTTGCGCAACATATCTTCGGGCCACTCAGGTATGACAACCGCCACACCAACCCGGCCAACTGACGCTCCGCCCTCAGCTTCGACCAACTCAGGTGTCAGCACTGCATAGCGAGTCGCCCCGTCGCGGATGTAACCAATCTCGATATCCTGATTTGGGCGCTCGCGCACATACTCTACCCACTGGTGCCAATCGTCGAGCACGATACCATCAGCCTCGACAATTTCGTCACCGGTCAGCAAACCAGCTCGCTCGGCAGGACTACCTTCAACAACCTGATCGATAACCGGGCGAACGACCGGGCGAAAGAACTCGATACCCAATCCACCGATTGCGTCAGGATCCGCCTCACCTTTCAGCCAGCCGTTGAGTTCCGCTTGCGACTCGTACTCAAGACTGGAGTCTTCATAGCGCACCGTGAAGCTAATAGTGCCCTGCTCGCCCATTCGCTTGAGCGCCTGACGCAGCACGTCTTCTCGCGTATGAGTAGCAACGCCATCGATAGCGACTATTTCCTGCCCCGCTTCCAGACCGGCTTGTTCGGCAATAGACCCAGACTCCACCTCGCCAATAACTGGCGCCAGACCAGTCGTTCCGGGAAGCAACATTAACCAAAACAGAAGTAGAGCCAGGATGAAATTGGCTATGGGACCGGCCGCTACAATCGCAATGCGCTGCCATACGGTCTTTCGGTTGAACGCCTGATCCAGTTCGTGGTCCGCCACCTCGCCTTCACGCTCGTCCAGCATTTTGACGTAACCACCGAGAGGGATGGCCGCAATGGTGTACTCGGTACCCTGCTTGTCGCGACGACTCCATATGGCATTGCCAAAGCCAACGGAAAAACGCAAAACCTTGACCCCGCAGCGCCGAGCAACATAGAAATGACCAAACTCATGCACGGTGACCAAAACACCCAAGGCCACCAAAAACCATACGATCGTTAACACAGATCCCATGAAAACACCTTACATCGAAAATTTCTTGAGTTGCTGAAGAGCCATTTGGCGCGCTTCGCAATCCGCTTGTTGGACCACGTCCAGCCCGGAGGGTTCATATCGAGGAGCCTGTTCGAGTACAGTTTCAATCACTCGAGGTATATCTGAAAAACGTAGTTGCTCGTTGAGAAAGGCTTCTACGGCAATTTCATTGGCAGCATTCAGAGTGGCTGCTGCAGTTTGGCCCTCGGCTGCGACCTCGGTAGCCAGCCGCAGACAGGGGAAGCGCTCGTAATCAGGGGCCTCAAAGTCCAGCCTGGCGGTAGCCATAAAATCGAGACTGGCCACTCCGGATTCAATACGCTCAGGCCAGGCCATGGCGTGAGCAATGGGAGTTCTCATGTCCGGGTTGCCCATCTGCGCCAGAACAGATCCGTCGGCGTATTCCACCATAGAATGAATTACGCTCTGGGGATGCACCACCACCTCAATATCGCCAGGGACCACGTCGAACATCCAACAAGCTTCAATGAACTCCAGGCCCTTATTCATCATGGTCGCGGAGTCCACTGAGATCTTGCGCCCCATGCTCCAATTGGGGTGGGCACAGGCCTGATCAGGGGTCACATTGCGCAATTCTGCCAACGGAGTTTGACGGAATGGTCCACCTGAACCGGTGAGCAGAATACGGCGAATGCCGGCTCGTCGGATATTCGTATAGTCGGCGGGCATACATTGGAAGATGGCATTGTGTTCACTGTCAATGGGCAACAACTGCGCACCGGATTCCGCTACAGCCTTCATAAACAGGCCGCCAGCCATGACCAACGACTCTTTGTTGGCTAACAGAACTCTCTTTCCTGCACGCACGGCCGCCAGGGTTGGCCCAAGGCCCGCAGCCCCCACGATGGCCGCCATAACGGCATCCACCTCTTCATGGGCGGCAACCTCAATCAAACCATCTTCGCCTGACAGCACCTCAGTAGCACAGTTCTCAGCTTCGAGCTCCTTGGCCAATTGGGCTGCGGCGGATTCGTCACGCAGAACCGCATAGCGAGGCTCGCACTGCAAGCATTGCTGCTTGAGGCCAGAAACACTGGAGTTGGCCGTCAACGCAAATACGCCGTAGCGGTCCGGGTGTCGCGCAATCACATCCAGAGTGCTGACGCCAATAGAGCCGGTGGAACCGAGCACAGAGATTAATTGCATAGTGTGTCCCAGAAACGCAGGATTAAAAATAAGAGAATTAGAAGGCCGGCAACTGCCAACCACTCAATACTATCGCCAATGCGAACACAGGTGCCGCGGCAGTGAGGCTATCAACACGATCCATAAACCCGCCGTGGCCAGGCAACAAATTGCTGCTGTCCTTAATCCCACGCTGGCGCTTGACCATGCTGGCCAGCAAGTCACCCAGAACCGAGGACAGAGCTACCGGAGCCACAATGGCCAACAGTACGCCGCCTGCATCGAACCAATAATTCAGCCCCAGGGCAAGCAACATACAAGTCGCAAAGCCACCCCAAAAGCCCTCCCAGGACTTACCAGGGCTGACCTCAACGGCCAGTTTACGCTTACCTATGGCTTTACCCACAAAATAAGCTCCGATATCCGCAGCAGCGACGATAATCACCAGCAACAGTATCAACCAAGCACCTTGTGGCTCGGAACGCAAAAACACAAAGGCCATCCAGGTAGGCACCAGCACCAGCAATCCCATGATCGCTGTAGACCAGCGACGCCCCCACAAAAGACCACTGCTGGGATAGGACTGCACCCACAACAGCGCCACAGCCCACCAGGCGCAGGCAACGCCAAAGGTGGTTTTCAGTTTTTCAAGGGACATCCCAGCGTCACTGCCGTAGCCAGAGAACCAGGCCACACCTGCAACAACTGCCATAGTGACCAGCGCATAGAGCACTCGCTGCCCCTGCTGCTTGAAACCGGACATATTGGCCCACTCCCACGCAGCAATGGCCACAACCAGCGCGATCACCATATCGAACTGCTGTGCCGGAGCAAAAAACAGTGCTCCCAAGAGCAAAATAGCCAGGATGACAGCCGTAATAATTCTTTGTTTGAGCAAGGCGCTCCCCTCGTACTGCGTAGTTGTTGTTATTGTTATGTATGGCCGTCCGGAACCGAAAATCGTTAAGGCTGGGTGACCTGCTCAGCGGTTTTGCCAAAGCGTCGCTGACGACTGTGAAAATCTGCCACAGCGGCATCCAGGTCGTCAGCTCCGAAATCCGGCCACAACACATCGGTAAAATACAACTCGCTATAAGCAGCCTGCCAGAGCAAGTAATTACTGATGCGATGATCTCCACCGGTGCGGATCATCAGATCCAAAGGGGGCAACCCATTGGTAGAAATCTGCTGATCTATGGCTGTCTCATCAATCTGATCTGGCTTCAGTTCCCCATTCTGGACCGCTGTTGCCAAATTTTGAGCTGCCTGCACCATATCCCAGCGACCGCCGTAGTCCGCCGCAATCACCAAAGTATGGTCACCCTCAGAGGCAATGGATTCAGCCTCGACAATGGCTTTCTGGATCTTGCTGCTGAAACGAGCGCGACTGCCGATCACCTTAAGACGAACATTTTCCGCTTTGAGCTTCTTGGCTTCGTTTTTCAGGTAATTCAGGAAAAGTCCCATCAGGGCTTCCACTTCCTTGGGAGGGCGCTGCCAGTTTTCGCTACTGAACGCGAACAACGTCAGCACTTCAATATCGTGGGCCTTACAGGCCCTTAAGACTTCACGAATCTTCTCAACACCAGCTTTGTGCCCCTGCACACCCAGCTTACCGTTGAGTTTCGCCCAGCGGTTGTTGCCATCCATTATGATGGCAACGTGCTGTAACGTATTACTCACAGACAACTCTCCAATGTCACTATCGATTGGCCAGCGCCGCTATCGTTTGATCAAGTGCCGCTGGCAATCAACCTAGGAGCCGCCTGGCCAATGCGTCCAGCGCTTAAATTTCCATCAAGTCCTTTTCTTTGTCGGCGAGTGCCGCGGCAACGTCGGCAACAAACTTATCGGTCACTTTCTGAATCTCGTCCTGAAAACGGCGCTCGTCATCTTCACTGATTTCTTTCTCTTTCAGCAGATCCTTGGCATCAGCAATGGCATCGCGACGCACATTGCGAATGGAGATACGAGCATTTTCCGCCTCGGCGCGAGCTTGCTTGATGTAATTCTTGCGGGTTTCCTCAGTAAGAGGCGGCATCGGCAAACGAATCAACTCGCCCTGAGTTGCCGGGTTCAGACCCAGATCAGACTTCAAAATAGCCTTTTCAATATCCGGAACAATAGCCTTTTCCCATGGCGAAATAGACAAGGTACGAGCATCCAGCACAGATACGTTGGCTACCTGGTTCAAAGGCGTATCGGAACCGTAGTAATTCACCATAATGCCATCCAGGATACTGGGATGAGCACGACCGGTACGGATCTTATTGAAGTTATTACCCAGAGCTTCAATACTCTTGCCCATACGCTCCTGAGCGTCCTGCTTAATATCATTCAACATCTTCTTGATTCCCCTCTTCGATCAGAGTGCCTTCGTCTTCACCCTGAATAATTTTGATCAGTGCACCAGCTTTGTCCATACGGAAAACCCGCACGGGCATATCGTGCTCGCGACACAAACATATGGCAGTCAAATCCATCACTCCCAGCTTCTTCTCGAGAACTTCATCGTAGGTGAGGCGTTCATAGCGAGTGGCATTGGGGTCTTTCATAGGGTCAGCGGTATAGACTCCATCAACCTTGGTGGCTTTGAGAACAATATCCGCTTCCACTTCAATGCCGCGCAGACAGGCAGCAGAGTCAGTGGTAAAAAATGGGTTACCGGTACCGGCGGAGAAAATCACCACCTCACCGTTTTTCAGAAATCTTGAGGCTTTGCGGCGATCATAGTGATCAACCACGCCGCTCATGGGAATAGCTGACATCACCCTGGAGGAAATATTGCTGCGCTCC
>JALUYN010000248.1 GCA_027012915.1 Cellvibrionaceae bacterium | reverse complement strand
CAGCGCGCCTTTGGTAGCTGTATTTCTTCGCAAAGGTTACGGCCTTGGCGCCATGGCCATGGCTGGCGGGGGCTTTTTGAGGCCTACCTATACAGTCACCTGGCCCACCGGAGAGTTTGGCGCCATGGGGCTTGAAGGCGCGGTGCGTCTCGGCTTTAAAAAAGAGTTGGCCGCCATCGAAGATCCGCAACAGAGGGAAGCCAAGTTCAATGAACTGGTCGCCCTCAGTTATGAAATGGGCAAGGCCACAGAGGCCGCGGCCTATTTGGAACTGGATGCGGTTATCGAACCCTCAGCCACCCGCGACGTGATTGTCAAAGCTTTGACCTAGGTCTAGGCGCACTTCTCAACACAAAGGGTATTATGGCGATGTGCGGGCCATATAGTCTAAGGATCTCGAAACAGTTCCTGACTTATACGGCCCCATACTCACCAAACAGCGGGATACCTGAATGTCCTACCACCTGCCCGAAACCAAAACCGTTCGAGAAATCGTTCACGGCAAAACCCTGACCTGCTCTCCAGACACTTCGATACTGGAAGCCTCGAAGCTGATGCACAAGCATTGTTTCAGCTCGATTCTGGTTGAGGACCGCAGCGAAATCGTCGGCGTTTGGACTGAGCAGGACGCGTTAAAACTCCAGCCTGGTAATAATCTGGCCATTACGCCGGTATCCCGGGTTATGACCAGCCCTGTGGAATCGGTAACCGAGCACACTACGCTCAGCGAAGCGGCCATCAAGTTCAAACACGAAGGGATTCGCCATCTGCTGGTCGTCAATGGCAGCGGATCGGCGCTGGGAATCATCAGCCAAACCGACATGATCGTCACCCACAGTGTGGAATTCTATATGTCCATGTGGGAACTGGGTGAAGTGGTTCGCCGCATGAACGTCAAAATCGCTGCCGATCGTCCGCTATCCGAAGCTACTGAGCTTATGTCTCAGGCCAGCGCCGATGCCCTGATCGTCGATTTTGGCGAAAAGGATTATGGCATCCTCACCGAACGCGATGTGCTGCGTCATGTATCCACCACGGCCCTGTCGGAAGACAAACGGGTGGGCGATGTGGCGTCACGCCACCTGATCTGCGCCGGCTCCGAAGATACTCTCTACCACACCCGCAACATGATGCTGAGCAAGCACATTCGGCATGTGGGAGTTCTGGATACAAACGAGGAGCTGATCGGCCTGATCAATTTTTCCGACATCCTCACCACGATTGAATACGCCTACGTCGACGAGCTAAAGAAGAACCTGGAAAGCCGAACCCAAGCACTTAACACCTCCACCCGCAATCTGCGTCTGGCAGAAAGGGTTATTGAGGCGTCACTGAACGGCATATTTATTACCGATGCCAAGGGCATCATCCAATCGGTAAATGACTCCTTCACTCGCATCACCGGTTACACCGCCGAAGACGCCATTGGCGAAAGTCCAGCGTTGCTTAACTCGGGCCATCACGACGAACATTTTTATAAAGACATGTGGCTGGAAATCGAGAAACATGGCAGCTGGCACGGCGAAATCTGGAACCGCCGCAAGAGTGGAGAGCTCTACGCGGAACTCCTGACTATCACCGCGATTCGCGATGAACACCACAACATTGCCAACTACACCGCGATCTTCAGCGACATCACGCAATCGAAAAATGACGAAGAGCGCGTCAAGCGCCTGGCTTACTACGACTCACTCACCAACCTGCCCAACCGCCGGTTATTTGAAGACCGCCTGGAAATGGCCCTGGCTCTGGCACGGCGCCAGGAAAACCAGCTGGCCTTGCTATTTGTTGATATGGATGATTTTAAGACAATCAACGACACCTACGGCCACCAGTGTGGCGATGAAATGATCCGTCATTGCGCCGAGCGACTCAGTTCTGTTATACGCGACAGCGATACGGTGGCTCGCATTGGCGGCGATGAATTTGTAATACTGAGCCAGAGCGTGAGCAATCGTGCTCAGCTCGAAGAGCTGGCGCAACGGATGCTTGAGGCCGCTTCCAGCCCAATGGAAATCAATGGTGAGGCCATCAATCCAAGCGTCAGTATTGGTGCGGCGCTCTACCCCGAGCAGGGTGACGACAAACGCTCCCTGATGGCCAACGCCGACCACGCCATGTACGAAGCAAAGAAGCGCGGCAAGAATCAGTTCTGCCTCATCAACTGATCCTTCACTCAATAAAAAAGACCGGCACTATGGCCGGTCTTTCTCTCACACATTGGGAATTCAGAGATTGTTAACTGAATTCGCAGAAGCACATTTTGTTGCCGTCCGGGTCGCGAAAATAGGCGCCGTAGAACATATCTGGAATGCGCTGCCCCGGCTCACCTTCACAGGTTCCACCAAGCTCAATGGCCTTCTTGTACAACTTATCGACATTCTCTTTGGAGCCTGCCGGGAAAGCCACCATATTGCCGTTGCCCGGCTCCGGATCACCTTCGTTAAACGGCACACATACCGCCAACATTGGCTCTTGCATGGAACGACCGATCATAGCGATGCGATCCATATCCATCAGCACACTAGCGCCCATATCGGCAAGCAGCTCTGAGTAAAAGGCCTTGGCCTTCGCCATATCTTTAACGCCAATTGTCACGTATCCAATCATCAAAACTTCCTCTTTTTTATTGGTTTCTGGAAACTGCACAGACCATGGATTCTGGCACGTCGCCCTTTGCAAAAATAGGA
>JALUYN010000247.1 GCA_027012915.1 Cellvibrionaceae bacterium | reverse complement strand
GTTGGGCGAGGCGGGGGTAGATGCAGCTTGATCCCAGAAATATCAACTTCTGTACGCCAGCCAGATGGGCGGCGTGGATGGTGTTGGTTTCCACCATCAGGTTGTCATAAATGAACGCGGCGGGATAGGTGCTGTTGGCGAGGATGCCACCCACTTTGGCGGCGGCAATATAAACTTCGTCGATATGCTCCTGCTCAAAAAAATCGCGCACATCTCGTTGATCCATCAGGTCAAGTTCCGCGTGTGTGCGGCCAAGGATATGGGTGTCAGGGTCTTGCCTCAGCCGCCGGACGAGTGCGCGCCCAACCATGCCTTTGTGACCGGCCACATAAATTCGTTTCGTCATTACCGCCTCCGGCTGTTAAATTCGCTCTTGTGCGGCCACCATCATTCAAGCCCGCCAAAATCGTCGTTTTCCAGATCGTATTTGACCATCCCCGCGACCAATTCGCGAAAGCTGACGGTGCGTTTCCAACCAAGTTCGGTTTCGGCTTTGGTCGGGTCCCCCAACAGCAATTCAACCTCGGCTGGGCGGAAATATTTTTTATCAACCTTAACCAGAATGCGGCCGGTCTTGCTGTCAATACCTTGCTCATCAACGCCAGTGCCGCGCCATTCGATCGCCACATCAGTCTCTGCAAAAGCTAGCTCGACGAATTTGCGAACAGTATGCGTTTCTCCCGTTGCAATAACATAATCACGTGCTTCATCCTGTTGCATCATCAGCCACATCGCCTTCACATAGTCTTGCGCATGCCCCCAGTCGCGCTTCGCATCAATATTGCCAAGGCGCAGAACTTCCTGCCGTCCCTGGTGGATTCGCGCTACAGCTTGGGTTATCTTTTTCGTGACAAAGGTTTCTCCTCGCCGTGGGCTTTCATGATTAAAGAGGATGCCGTTGCAAGCATACATGCCATAGGATTCACGGTAGTTCACCGTGACCCAATAGGCGTAAAGCTTGGCAGCGCCATAGGGAGATTTCGGGTAGAAGGGGGTCGTTTCCGACTGCGGTTCAGTTCCTGGAATGCCGCCAAACAGTTCTGACGTTGAGGCCTGGTAAAAGCGACAACCAAGTCCTATGTCACGGATCGCGTCAAGCAGCCGGATTGTTCCAATGCCTGTAACCTCGGCTGTGTATTCGGGCACTTCAAAAGATACCCCGACATGGGACTGGGCACCAAGGTTATAGACCTCATCCGGCTCTATCCTGCTTATCAGGCGATGGAGGCTGGATGAATCCGACAGATCCCCATGATAAGTGTGCAGGTTGGGGTGGTCAAAAATGTGTTCGATCCGGGCTGTGGTGAAAACGGACGCACGACGTTGGATCGCGTGCACCTCATAGCCCTTGTCCAGCAGGAGTTCTGTCAGGTAGGACCCGTCCTGGCCTGTGATGCCGGTAAGAAACGCTTTTTTCATTTCTTTTATGTTTTCCTTTCCAAGAACTGACCCAGTTTGCGGGTGTTTTTGCAGACTAGAGTCCCAAGCCCGCCAATACCATTCGTTCGAATGGCACGAAGATCTTCCCTACTTTTCTGCATGACCCGTCCGAGCGAGCGGTTACTTTCCCCACCGATGCGCATTTTCACCATGACCTGCGGGATATATGCAAGTTTTATTTGCCCCCGCACCAGCCAGCGCAACATCGCATCATAGTCGGCGGCGATCTGATAGCTGGTGTCATACTCTCCCCAGCGCGTGAAGATTTCACGGCGAAGATAGAGCGTCGGGTGTGGTGGCATCCAGCCCCATTTCAGGCGTTCAGGGGTATAGGGCCCGGCTCGCCAATGGCGTATGATGCGGTTTGGGTCGGTAGCCGAGACATATTCAAGATCGCCATAAACACCGTCAATAGAGGACTGTTCAAAAGCCGCTGCTACTTTTGCTAAGATGGTTTCCGAGGCGAAGAAATCATCAGAATGCATGAGTCCGATTACAGCGCCCGAGGCGCGTTTGATACCCTTGTTGATGGCATCGTAAATGCCACCATCCTTTTCGCTAACGAGGTGGGTTCGGGAATTGGTAAGGCGACGTATGAGCGGCAATGTTTCATCCGTGGAGCCTCCGTCCTGGATCAAGTGTTCAAAGGCCGGAAATGTTTGCAGCTGCACGCTTTTGATTACGTTCTCAATTGTGTCTTCCCGGTTGTAGGTCGCAGTGATTACTGAAATCGAGATACTCATCCTTTCAACCCTTGCTCCCCTCTACTTCCGCCAGCAGATTCCCATGCATCTGAATCTGTTAACACACGTTTTGCAAGAACCGAATAATCAAGCATTTGATCAGCGATTTCCTTTGACCTTGCCTGCATTTTTGCCAGATCAACGCGATTTTCACTTATTTCCCTGAAAATCGGCTCAAATGCAGCTGCATCATCAATCAGCCAGCCGTTTTTATCCACGAAAACGCGATGGCTTTCCCAATTGGTCAACACCACCGCGCAGTGACAACACAGGCTGGTTTGCATAGTCGAAGATTGCTGCCCCGGTTGCATGTAAATATCGGCCCCACAGAGTAGGTCTTCCAGGTTTTCCGGGGCTTGCCAGCCAACAAACTGCACTCTGTCGTCGGCCGCGATCAGGTTTTCTGCCTGCAGGCAAATATCTGCCATCAGCACCCCGGCCACTATGTACCTGAAGCGGGGATCTGAAACCTTGGCAAAAGCTTGTAGTGCCTCAATCAAGCGCTTGGTAGA
>JALUYN010000246.1 GCA_027012915.1 Cellvibrionaceae bacterium | reverse complement strand
GTGCTTTTTGCAAAAGGCGGAAATTTCTTCTTTGCGTGCAGCCTGAAGGTCGCGGCCGGAAACCTTCTTGACCATTTCCAGATCCAGCAGCGAATCGGCGGACATCACCACCAGCAAGCGGCCTTGAGCATCACTCAGAATAATGGATTTAGCGGCACCTTTGCGGCGCAAATTGTGGTCGTGCAGTGGGCGGTCACAATCGTCAGGACGCGAGTTATCGGTCATGCTGTAGGTGATGCCTTGAGAGTCCAGTAGCTGCTTAACACTGGCGGGTGCTGACACAGGGAGCTCCTATTATTGTAATTGGTATATAGAAATTCGGAATAAAAAACCTTTAGCCCATATTAATGTAGCGAATACGGCTGCCGCAATGGGAATAATAGCTATGGCTAGTGCGATTTGCTAAACATTGGCGTAATTTTCTGCTTGCCCCAGCCAGCGCTGAATCAGGAGTTCCGCTCGTTCGGGGTATTGGTGCAATAGGCGGTCAGCCAATGGATGTACGCTATCGAGCAAACCCTTGTCTCGTTGCAGGTCGGCCATACGAAAGCGCATGTCGCCGGTTTGCCGGGTGCCCAACATTTCACCGGGTCCGCGCAGTTGCAGATCGATTTCGGCGATGGCAAAGCCGTCGTTGGTTTCGCGCATGGCCTTGAGACGTTCGCGACTGTGCTGTGACAGCTGCTCACCGTATAACAATACGCAGTGACTTTCCTGGCTGCCACGCCCCACGCGACCTCGCAATTGATGCAGCTGTGCCAGCCCCAGGCGCTCGGGGTTTTCGATGATCATCAAGCTGGCGTTGGGGACGTCCACGCCCACCTCAATCACGGTGGTGGCCACCAGCAAATTCAATTCGCCAGCTTTAAAAGCCTGCATCACGGTCTCTTTCTCCGTCGGCTTCAGGCGACCGTGCACCAGACCCACGCTCAATTCTGGAAGTGATTCCTGCAGTGCCTTGGCCATATCTTCTGCCGCCGCAGCTTGCAGCGCTTCGGAGTCTTCGATCAGGGTGCAGACCCAATAAGTCTGTCGCCCTTCCAGGCAGGCCAGGCGAACCCGCTCGACAATCTGGTCGCGGCGACTCTGGCTGATAGCGACGGTGGTGACCGGCGTGCGCCCCGGGGGCAGTTCGTCAATGACGGAACAATCCAGGTCGGCGTAGGCGCTCATGGCAAGGGTTCGGGGAATGGGAGTGGCGGTCATGATCAGCTGGTGTGCGTGTTCCTTGCCAGCCTTTTTGCGCAGCGCCAAACGCTGATGCACACCAAAGCGATGTTGTTCATCGATGATAGCCAGACCCAAGTCTGCAAAGATCACCTCCTCTTGGAACAGCGCATGGGTGCCTACGACCACTTGCGCTTCACCGGAGGCCACTGCGGCCAGTTGCTCCCGGCGCTGGGCAACCTTCTGCTTGCCACTGAGCCACCCTACTTGAATCCCCAGAGGCTCTAACCACGAACTGAAGTTGACTCGGTGTTGCTCTGCGAGAATTTCCGTGGGGGCCATCACCGCCACTTGGCGACCGTTGCCCACCGCCTGCAATGCCGCAAGTGCTGCCACCACGGTTTTGCCTGAGCCTACGTCCCCCTGCACCAGGCGCAGCATGGGATAGGGCTTCATCAGATCGGTGGCGATTTCCGAGACGACGCGATCCTGAGCACGGGTCAGGTTAAAGGGCAGTTGCTGGCGAAATTTTTGAATCAGTGTTTCGGGGCAGGCGAGTACCGGCGCGGCTTCGGCCTGGAGTTTTTGTCGCAGACGCAACATGCTCAGGTGATGGGCCAGCAGTTCTTCCTGAGCCAGGCGTTGCTGAAACGGATGGATACCCTCGGATAGTTGCTCCAGTGGCGCTCCGGCCGGTGGATTGTGCAGAAACCGCATAATGTCTTCGAGGCTGGTGTTTTGTCCTGGCAGCGCCCAGTCAGCGGGGAGCAGGTCTTCCATGGTCTTGCCGTGCAGGAGTGCCAATGTCTGCTGTGCCAGGCCGCGCAGGCGTTGTTGTGTCAGACCTTCTGTGGCGGGATATACCGGGGTCAGGTTCTGTTCCAGCGTCTGCGCTGCAGCATCGTCCAGATACTCGTATTCCGGGTGGTATAACTCTAACCCCGAGGCGCCGCGCCTGACCTCACCAAAACAGCGCAGCCGCACCCCCGGTTGCAGTCGTTGTTTTTGTGCTCCCGAGAAATGAAAGAAGCGCAGAGTTATCAAACCGGTTTGGTCCTGGACTCGACACATCAGACTGCGGCGGCGGCCAAACACGACATCGCAACCACGAACTTCGCCTTCGATAACTACATCGTGATTGGGCTGCACAGCTGCGATGGGGGTGATGCGCGTGCGATCCATATAGCGCAACGGCAAATGAAACAGCAGATCCTGCAGCGTGTGAATATTGATTTTGGCCAGCTTTTCCGCCAATTGCTTGCCAACGCCCTTGAGAGTCGTGACATTGATCTGTGATAGCGATGGCGCCCGCGCTTTAGTATTCAAGGTTCAACCCTAGTGCAGCTGGTCAAAGTGGCACTGGTTGATCGCCTGCTTCAACGCATCGATGGCCTTGTGGCGCGGAAAGCTGGCGCGCCAGGCCAGTGCCACAGTGCGCTCTGGTACCGGGCTGGCAAAGGGGCGTGTTACCAGAATGTTGTTGGAATACTGAGAGGCAAGAGCTGCTGACAAAGGCAGAATGGTGATGCCCAAAC
>JALUYN010000245.1 GCA_027012915.1 Cellvibrionaceae bacterium | reverse complement strand
GATCATAGAATGTGGAAACTGGCTTAAGGTTCACAAAAAGTAAAAACACTTGTTCGTAAAGGTTAATAATGACGGCTGACGATTCGATGCGGTTTTTTGTAAGCCTTGCACAGAAACGCTCCATATCCGGGGCGGCTCAGGAGCTGGATCTATCTCCTCCAGCGGCTACCAAACGCTTGGCTCAGATAGAAGATCAGATAGGAGTGAAGCTGGTTAATCGGACAACCAGGCGCATTTCATTGACACCAGAAGGTGAGATTTATCTTGAATATGCCCAAAGCATCCTTTCCAAGATAGAGGAAATGCAGGATGTCATACGAAACCAGTCAGGAGCACCGGCCGGCCAGTTGAATATCCATGCACCGCTTGGTTTTGGTAGAAAATACATCGCCCCGCTTGTATCTGAGTTTGTCACCACATATCCGAATTTGGCAGTTCGGCTAACTTTAAGCGACAAGCATGTATCACCACCTGACGACGCAACTGATATAGCAATTCGCTTTGGCGACGTTCCAGACTCACGGTTAATTGCTCGGAAGATAGCTCCGAACAGACGTTTTATTAGTGCAAGTCCAAAATATCTCGATAGAGTTGGGCGTCCAGTCGTGCCTCAGGATCTGAGTAACCATCAGGCGATTGCGCTACGTCAAAATGATGAAACGGCCAGCCTCTGGCGTTTAACGAAAGATGATCAAACTCAAGCGATTCGAGTGCCGGTGAAGTTAAGCACAAATGACGGGCATGTCGCTCTTCAATGGGCAATTGAGGGACATGGCTTGTTGATGCGAGCCCAGTGGGACCTTGCTAAGCATTTGAGAAGCGGTGAGCTGGAATTGGTGCTTCCAGAGTATGAAACGCCTGCTGCCGACATTTACGCTGTCTACCTACAGAAAGCGCGGCTCGCAACACGAATCTCATTGTTTCTTGATTATCTTGAGGAGTCATTTCTCACTAAAACATCGACGAGTGACTATTGGTGAATGCCAGCGCTCGATTCGAAAAGCTCATGAAATTGGACGCACACGGGGCCACCCCGTTTCCATGGAATTTCTAAAACGGTGGTGGACTTACCCCGCAACTACTGACTTCCCATAACCCCAAGCAGAGGCCATTCCATTGCGTTACGCGAATATTCGCTTTGCGACCTTCACTTGGGTTAGTCAGAGTTGAATGATCACGCTGCGCAAGGGCAAGAAATTTGTTTTATCCCCTTAGAAAATACGGAAAATAGGCAGATCACTCCTCAACCAACAGAGCAAACTGCGTGGAATACCTCATCACGATGTGGGATCTGGCTAGAGCCGGCGAAAAGCAAGGTGTTCTGTTTTTCATTGCCGTTTACTGCTTTTTGATCATGAGTATTTCGCTCATAGGCCAGTTGCGAATGCGGCAGTGGCCTTCAGTCACAGGCAAATTGCTGGAAGGCGGCCCCCGCACCATCGGCGGGAGCGATCGATATGACGCTGATACTCGTTATGTGGTCAGCGCCCTCTACGAATATGAGATCAGCGGTAGAAGGTATCAGGGCAAACGTGTCTCACCCTGGATCTTCGTCACCAATCGAAACGCCAAAGGTATTCTCGATCATCAGTTCAAAAGCGTGGATCGGCAGGGGGACTTGGTAAAGATTTTTTATAACCCAAACAATCCGAAGAAAAGCACGCTGTTGAAACCCGGAAAATTCGGACTCTGCATCTCTTTCGTGATTTGGATAGGTCCGATGCTTTGCTACCTTACCTCATACCATTGAAATCCGAGAGTAGATCTGACAGTTGAAACTGGAATCCTACTATTCGCTTTGCGACCACAGCGCCAGATTTTGCAGCGAGCGCGGTAAGCCTTCATTGAGCCTCAGCCAACGCCTTCTCGGTTTGCCCAAAGAAGCCGCTCAGTTGTCATTTTCTGAGCCGGTCACCTGAACGTGCCACTTATCGCCTGGCTGTGCAGACAACAGTAGTTTGGCGGTTCCGCTCTTATCGAGCTTTGTATGGTCCGCGGTGACTCGGATGCGGGTAAAGGGATTCGAGGGGTCCGGGTTGATCTCGGCGACAAATGGCTCGAGGTTTGGATTTTTTCGTTTGGGCTTAAAGCGAAGAGCCGTCGCCTGTTCATGCTCCAGACACTGAATGTAAAAGATGAGGTCGAGCGCTGACTCGCTTCGCCACTCCGTATCCATCACGGTCGCCACTTCCCAGTTGCTCATATCGGGTTCCAGCGCGATGCCAAAGGTTTCCGACAGCTTCTGCCACCAATGGCTGAACACGGCGGCGTCATTACGATGCAATTCGGTGGTCGGAATTCGCGGGTCCGCGCCCCGACGAAGCAGTTGTTGGGTCAGATGTTTACCAAAACCGCAAAAGTCTGCGTACTGCCGGTTACCCAGAGCCAGCACCGCAAATTTTACCTGGTCCAGATTGATGCTCGACTGGTCGAGCGCCTGGGCAAAGGGACGCGCCTCGGTCGGCGCCTCTCCCTCACCAAATGTCGAGACAATAAAAATGTGGCGCCCGTATTGCTCCAGCGTCTCGGGTTCAATCTCCGCCAGATTTACCATATCGCACATGGATGAGTTGTGTTCATAGATCCGTGTTGCAAGGCCTTTTGCGGTGTCAGTCTGGCTGGCAAAGGCCAGAAGAATGCGCTCACCGTTGTGGAAACAGCGTTTTTCTCTGTCGGATGGGTCTGTCATTGCTACAAATATA
>JALUYN010000244.1 GCA_027012915.1 Cellvibrionaceae bacterium | reverse complement strand
GTACTTTTCGCCGGTGATAAAAAAGCCCCCACTCTTTCGAGACGGGGGCAAACGGAGTTTCAATGGGCGAAGAGCCATTGAATCGAGAAATTAAAAGAAATCTTAAAACAGGTCTTAACCCAGTACAGAGCGACTGATTAACTCTTTCATAATTTCCGAGGTGCCGCCATAGATGCGCTGTACGCGAGCATCTACAAACGCGCGGGATACGCCGTATTCCTTCATGTAACCAAAACCGCCATGCAGCTGCAGGCAACCATCGGCAACGCGACCTTGCATTTCGGTGGTGGAAAGCTTTGCCATACTCACCGTGGCCACATCCAGATCACCGGTAATGAAACTGCGCAGGCACTCGTCCACAAACGCGCGATTGATACGAACGTCGGTGGCCATTTCAGCCATTTTGAATTTGGTGTTCTGCAATTTCGACAAAGGACCACCAAATACCTGACGCTCATTGACGTACTCAACGGTTTCGGCCAGACACCCCTCTGCGGAAGCAACGGCACCAATAGCCAGTGACAAACGCTCGCGCTGCAGCTCGCCCATCAGAACGCCAAAGCCGGCATCCAGTTTGCCCAGAATGGCGGACTCGTGAACCCGAACGTCCTCGAAGAACAACTCCGAGGTATCACTGGCGTGCAAACCAATTTTTTCCAAATTGCGACCTTTGGTAACACCCGGGGCATCGGCATCAACAATAAACAGAGTCGTACCTTTGGAGCCTGGCACATCGAGATTGGTTTTCGCCACAACAACAATCATGTCGCAGTGCTGGCCGTTGGTAATAAAGGTCTTGCTACCATTGATAACGTAGTAATCACCGTCTTTTTTAGCCGTGGTACGCACGCCCTGCAGATCGGAACCGGCACCCGGCTCAGTCATGGCCACCGCGCCCACACACTCACCGGTTACCATTTTTGGCAAGTATTGTTGCTTCTGTTCTTCAGTGCCGTTGTTCAGTACATAGTGAGCAACAATATCAGAGTGCACAATCATAGGGCCGCCGACACCACCAAAGTTAGCGCGACAGAATTCTTCAGCCACCACCATGGAAAACTCGTAGCTGGAACCAAAACCGCCGTACTCTTCGGGAATGTCTACCGCCAGAAATCCCTGCTCACCCAACTGATTCCACAACTCGCGGGGAAACATCTCGGCCCGTTCCCACTCTTCATATTTTGGTGCGACTTCGGTTTCGATATAGCGACGTACGTTGTCGCGAAACAATTCCAACTCACTGGCGTCTGCAAACTGAGACATAATCAACCTCTTTGTCATTTGGCATCGTCATTGCGAGAACCAACGAAGCTACTTCTCTGTACAGAAACGTATTCAAAGAGGCAGCCGCGCCCAATAAGGACTCGCAGTGACATCGAAAATTAAATAGCGACTAACGCTTCACCCACCAGGGTTTGAGTACCATCGGCTTTGGCGGCTTGAATTTCACAACGCGCCAGTGTTTCACCGTTCTGCTCAACGATTTCAACCACTTTTCCCGAACAGGTAATAACGTCTTGCAAATTGGTAATGGCTGCAAAGCGATTGCCAAACTTGCGCAACTGCGACTGCGGTTGCCAGTTTGTGAGCATGCGCCCCAGATAGGCCATCGACAGCATGCCGTGCGCAAACACATCGTCCATGCCCGCCGCTTTGGCGAAATCGATATCGATGTGAATCGGGTTGTGATCGCCAGAGGCTCCAGCAAACAGCGCCAGAGTAGTACGAGAAATGGGAGGCAATT
The DNA here is from genome assembly GCA_027012915.1 of Cellvibrionaceae bacterium. Next base: position 963 of record JALUYN010000244.1, on the reverse strand, counting down.
CCAACGCGGGAATTTCAGTGCCTACTTCGATATTTGACATGATTATTCTCCTGTTGGAATCAATTGCGGTAGACGATGGACTGCTGGGTTTTCACCGCGACATCGCCGTCCTGATTGGTGAAGGTCACTTCCAGAACAATAAATTCCAAAGCGCCACCTTTCTTATCGAACATGTCGAGAATCTTGGCCTGACAGGTGACCTTGTCACCGGCACATATGGGTTTGATGTACTCGAACTCTTGAGAGCCGTGCAGGATCCGACCAATATCCATATTCAACAGTTTTAGCATCGGCAAGAATTCCGGCGCTTCCAGATCGATAGAAAACGGGTAGGTTGGCGGAACCGGAATGCTCTTGTAGCCTGCTGCCTGGGCTGCCGCTTCGTCAAAATAAATCGGATTGGTTTCGCCGATGGCCTTGGCAAAAAATCGAATTTTGCCTTTTTCCACCTCAACGGTGTGGGCATCAAAGGTGTGCCCGATGTAACTGCGATCTAACATAGTTTGTGATCTCTCTTCTTGTTCGTCATCCCCGCGACTCGCTAGAGCAGCGAAGCGCACGCGGGGAACTGCCTGAATCATTGAGGTTCCCGCTTCCGCGGGAATGACAATTCATTAACCAGCCTTATACATAGTGACGACAGCCGCGCCACCCAGTCCCAGGTTGTGTTGCAGTGCAACTTTGGCGCCCGCCACCTGACGCTTGTCGGCGTTACCTCGCAGCTGATTAACCAGCTCGTAGCATTGAGCCAAACCGGTTGCGCCCAGCGGATGGCCTTTGGACATCAAGCCGCCGGAAGGATTAACAACGAACTTACCGCCGTAGGTGTTATCGCCGTCGGCGACAAACTTGGTGGCTTCACCTTCAGCGCACAGCCCCAGACCTTCGTAGGTCACAACTTCATTGGTGGTAAAGCAGTCATGCAGCTCGACCACATCAACATCTTCAACGCCAATGCCCGCT
>JALUYN010000243.1 GCA_027012915.1 Cellvibrionaceae bacterium | reverse complement strand
CGATTGCCCGGGTAGATGGGCACAGGCACCGAGCGCAAGGGAGGCGACCAACACGCCGGCGAGGGCAATATAACCGGGGGCGCCGCCTCGACGCCCCCGGAATAAGCACTTAGGCTTTAGCGACATACGTCTCCACTCCTATTGAATTTTGCAGTGAACTCCGACACGTATTTCAGGCCGACATCTGTGTGCCGGGTCCTATGTCGCGGTACCACATAGTTCAAGGTATATCCTGGATGTTTTAGACGGGTGAGCCTTATGGTCGGAGAAAAAACTGTATCCGCCACCCCAACCGCTGGTCCGACCCCGTTTGACCGGCCCTCCATTCAGTATCTTGACCGGGATAAACTTGACTCCGTGGGCGGTGAGAATCTTGACCTGCGAGCCGCCGCTGAATGGCTGCGACATATCGCGCACCGCCACCGATTCGAGCGCCCGCAGGCGCGGTAGATCACGCACCAGCCGAGCCATCAGCGCCCGGTAGGTTTCAAGCGCTTGCCGGTCGTTCGAGCAGATGACACGGTACCCGCCAAAGGCCTGCTTCAGGGCCAGCCCGGCGATTTCCGCCCCGATCAAATAATTACGAGACATACCATTCATGCGGGCCAGTCGGGCCGGGCTGTATCCATATTCGACGGGAGGCAATATAAACCCCTTATATTGCGGGATGAGGGAGCCGGGATCAAAATACGTGTTAAATAGCGAAGCAATGGCTTCTACTGTCCCCGGGGTGGAATAGAGAGTCTTCGAGATGGTTCTCTGATAAGGCGTACCCCATCGGTTGTTCCCGAGGACTGCAATGGCGGTCTCGTGGGACAGATAGCCCGCTGCATTCACCATATCATTTTTCCAGTAGCGATCATCATGACCCAGGCGGCGGTGAAAGGGGAAGGCGTAGCAGAGCTGTAGCACCCGGCGGGTGAACGAGTGACACTCGGTGGCGTAGCCCTGATCGGCGGGAGCCATGCGCAGGATGAAATGGATCGGCGGCAGGGGGGCCGGAAAGACTGCGCTAATCGAATGACGCAGCCTCCTCATCAGGGCGGACCAGCGCAGAGGGGAATGTTGGCGATAGCGGTGATACAACGGTACGAGGGACTTGTCGGCAAGAATCGTCCAGCGCCAGTTCTTCACCCGCCCGTGGGTGAGTGCCACGAAATGCAGCCCGTGGTGGGGATGCGCCCCCAGCGGTGGCGGCCAGTAGGCGCCGGTTCCTACCAGGCGCACGAACAGCAATCCCCCCATGCCGGTGTAAGTGGTGAGATCGGGATAGGCATAAGCCGCGGGTTTACTGCTCGAAGGAGGTGCCGGCGTATGATGAGAGGATTGCCCGGACAGATGGGCACAGGCACCGAGCGCAAGGGCAGCGATCAGCACGCCGGTGAGGACTATATAACCGGGGGCGCCACCGCGACGCCCCCGGAATAAGCACTTAGGCTTTAGCGACATACGACTCCACTCTACTGAGTTCGGCAGTGTACTCCGCCAATTGTTCCAGAATGAGGACAATTGGAGTGTAGGTGTAGTCCACGGAAGTTGCCGGTGACGCTGCCGATCAAGGTGCCATTGTAATTGATCGTCGTCACGACATGGACGCTCGGTGTACTCGGATTCCGGATCAACGGCAAGTTCGCAGAGACATGAATACCGCTGGCACCTTCCTTTACAAGCGCCGATTTATGGGTCATTAACCAGTTTTTCAGTGCGCCCGGATTCTGCAGATAGAGGGTATTCCCATTGATGGCATAGGCCGCATCCTTGGTGGCCAAAACCTTGCCGGCGGCATTAAGCACTTTCATCTGGGCAATTCCAGTGGCCCCCGCAAGATGACCGCCCTGTACATTCACTCGGACGGTGAGTTCGGACGGGTCGAAACTCTGCACCATCATATTTACCATATCGGCTGTTGGAGCATGGAGGCTTGCTGCGCTCACTGTCACTTTAGCGGCCGTGCCATAGGGGCTGTTCAGGACGCGTTGGCTGATGCCCAGAGGGGTGGTGGCTGGCGATAGTCCAATAGCCTTCTTTTTACTAGCACTTCCGCATATTTTAACCCCGTGGCTACTTATACATCCACTATATGTCCATCCGGCGCATCCTCCAAGTGCACCAATGGCCGTCAGTGCCACCAGCCACTTAATGCTGCTTCTAACTTTCATTTCAACCTCCTAAATGTTTCGAATTATGAATAAGATTTGATTGCCTACTCGCTTGAGTCAGCAAGCGTGCACACCTTACCCCCCCCCGTAAAAAGTCAAATAAACAAACGAAACAAACGGGGGTCTACCATTAGATTTTACATGGTAGCGGGGATCAAGCGCTCTTGCTAAAGTATTGTCTTGGCGGGGGTGTGGCTCTTGGGGTTCGCAGGCTGTTATGGCTCTGCTCGACTTTTGAAATGCCGCCCCCGCCATTCATGTGTCATCCGTAAAGTCTTTCGGGATGATGCCGGTTCTTAAGGTGAACAGTGGCTCTGTGTTGTAGACGAGACTGCGGATGATGATCTTGTTGTTACACAAGGAGTCTTTATGGAAACCTTACTGGTAGGGATTGATGTAGGTTGTCGATGCCACCGGAGAAAGGGGTCATGCCACCGGAGAAAGGGGTCAGGAGAAAGGGGTCAAATCTAGTAATATAAGGTCATGTATGCTACGCTTTTGGCATGACGCGACCGCTCCGTATCGAATACCCGGGCGCCTGGTATCACGT
>JALUYN010000242.1 GCA_027012915.1 Cellvibrionaceae bacterium | reverse complement strand
GCTGCGTTGGAATTCGCTTATTTAGAATGACTAAATGGCGCTCATTCCGCCTGACTGGGAACAAAAATAGTCTCCAGCAGAAGTATCAGAATTAGTGTTAACAGGCCCTAATACGTTTAAAAAAAGGATAGTTTTGATGCAGTTTTTTGAGAATCGAATCCCACCTCCGCTGGTCACGGTGCTTTTTATGTTGGCTGCCTGGCTGTTTGACTCAACCCCGACCGAGGTAATCTGGATTCAGGTCGTTTCAGCGGCCAGCGTGATTGCCGGAGTGTGGGTGGCACGTTTGTCGATGATGCGCTTTTTCAGAGCCAAAACCACGATAAACCCATTGCGCCCCGAGTCAGCTTCAGCTCTGGTGACAGGCGGTATTTTTGGCTACACGCGAAACCCCATGTACTTAGCGTTAGCGTTGGCGCTATTTGCCTTCAGCCTCTATTTTACCGGCTGGTGGAGCTTAGTGTTTACCGGAGGTTTTGTCGCCTTTTTGACTCAATTTCAGATAAAACCGGAAGAACGTGCCTTGGTGCAGATTTTTGGTGAAGACTATGTTCACTACAGGCAAACCGTAAGACGTTGGTGTTAAGCCATAGACCGTTGGGGCGTCTGTCAGCTTATTTTACGAATCTTGTGATGAAGATGCGGGGAGTGTCTTTTAACATTTTGATTATTAAGTATTAATTCTATTTGGTCTGCAAATTGCTATAAATTTAACCAGTTGTATAAACTCGAGATTTTCTGGGCTGGAGGCCTTAGATAATGGTTAAGTTTAAGAAAATTGTGGCATTGGGTGCTTTTTGCTTGTCCTGTGCAACGTCTTCATTTGCAGCCGTATTGGATATTGATTTTAACGGCAATAACTTTTTGCTGGGTGCGTTTGAAAGTGCTGAAACCGGTGCGAGCTTTTATCGATACAATACCGACTTCAGCGCATCTGCTGCACCATTTTATCCGGGAACTACGAACTATATTCCACTGCAGGCCGATGCACTGCAGATATTTGCTCATGTGAACACTAATACCAATGAGCTCAGTTTTGGTTTGATACTGGAAAAACCAAATGGCAGTGGCGGCGGTAGTTTTGACGCAGACGCTACCTGGTCCGCGCCAGCGAAAGTAGCGTTGGTTGATGATCCGGCTGAAGGTAACATTGGTGATACGTCCGCAGATATCGACCTGCAGTGGGTTGATTGCTGCACCGATGGCCTTGTTATCAGTGGCTTTGATCCCGATGATCTGTTTCTGAATCTGGCCAATGTAACAGGATCGGACCTCAGTTCGGTTATATTTCTGAGTCCTAATGGTCAGAGTTCAAATACCACCTTTAATTTCCCTACTGACCAGTTCAATATCAGCATACAGAGCTGTGATCCGCAGACTGATCCCAATGGCTGCGTGATTCCTGATCAAGTGCCTTCGCCAGCGCCTTTGGCTTTGATTGCGCTGGGCTTATTGGGGCTTCGGGTAAGCTCGCGTCGCTCGCGCTGATGTGACAATTTGCTTCAACGCCTGAGTTGAGCTCGACTACATAGATAACGGGAGCATTTGCTCCCGTTTCTTATGGTTGAGGATCTCCTGAACTCAGCAGGAGCTCAGCGGTTGAAACCTAAATCCTCTATCCAGTTAAGGCCTGATTCCGTGTCGGATCTGGGTTTGTATTCAGCACCAAGCCAATTACGATATTGCCCGTCCTCCAAAATCCTCAGTAGCTCCGGGAAATCCAGCTCACCTGTCCCTGGCTCATGCCGTTGAGGTGTGTCTGCGAATTGAATATGCCCTATGTCGGGTAACAACTCGGTCAGCTGATCCACGATTGGCTCGTCCATGCGGGACATATGATAAATATCAAACTGCATGGCGACATTGCAGTGATTCAAATCCTTTAACACCTGCTGCATATGCGCTGTGTTGTGGATTAGAAAATCTGGCATATCGAATGTGTTGATTGCTTCAAATAGCGTTTTAACGCCTATGCTCTGCAGCTGGTCCGCGGCGTAGTCCAGGTTGTGTAAAAAGGTATCGTAGTAGCGCTCACGTTCAGCCTTATCATTACAGCGTCCGGCCAGTACATTCACCGATTCGACCCCCAGCGCTTCAGCGTATGTCACACACTCGTCTACCGCGCGCTTAAAGGCATCTCGTTGTTTGGGAACTGAGGCAAGGCCTTCTCCGCCTTCCATTAAATCGCCTGCGGGAACATTAATTAGTGGCACCTGCAGGTCGTATCGTTGCTGTACCTTGCATAGCTCGGGTACCGTGAGTTCATAGGGAAACTGAATCTCGACGGCTCTAAATCCCTGATCTGCGGCGGCAGCGAAGCGTTCAATAAGAGGGTACTCGCTAAACAGCAGTGAAATGTTGGCGCAGAGTTTTAATTTGTGAGGCATGGTGTCGTTGCTACTGACTTGGTTGACGATAGTGGCGAATCAGATTGGCGGGGTCCTGTTCGGCGAGACCGCTATCGGACTGGGCTCGCATCAAGCGGTGAGCCAGTTGCGCCATGGGAGTTTCACTGGTGTTGGATTGAGCGAGCTCCGAAGCCAGCGTTAGATCTTTAAGCAGTGTCTTTACGTGCCACTTAATCTCCTCAAAGTCACTGTCGACCATGCGTTGACCGGTAAGTTGCAGGGGGATGGAGTCGGCGAATCCGCCGGCCAGAGCCGCGGGGATCTTTTGGGCATCGACCCCAGCGTTTTCAGCCAGTGCCAGTACTTCG
>JALUYN010000241.1 GCA_027012915.1 Cellvibrionaceae bacterium | reverse complement strand
CTCAGCCAGTTAAAGTTGTGGTTGAAGCCGAGTAATTTCAGCTTTACCCATAGCTAAAACAAAGGCGCATTTTCGGTGGGGGTGATCTCATCGAAATGCGCCTTTGTTGTTTCTGTTGGGTGGTATTTGTTGGGCTTCACTTCGTTCAACCCAACCTACAAGGTCGCGTAGGTTGGGTTGAACGAAGTGCCAAGTAGGTACCTAAAGGCAAAGCCCAACACGTCCATCTCTAAAGTGGCACCAAACCCGGCTATCGCTATATTCACCGCCCCGCTTATGGCAAACTAACCGCCCTGATTTTTCGTCTTGATTCCTATGTCTGATCAATCGCTGGATTACCAACCCGACTATTTTGATGCGCCTGGCGACGGCGCCGAGCAGAAAGATACGCTGCCTCACTCTATTGAGGCGGAGCAGTCGGTGCTTGGCGGCTTGATGCTGGATAATCAGCGCTTTGACGGCGTCAGCGAAGTTATCTCCAACAAAGATTTCTACCGCTCCAGTCACCAGGCTATTTTCACAGTGATGGCGAGCTTGTCTGAAGATGGCCAACCCCTGGATATCGTGACCCTGGCCGAAGAGCTCAACCGTCACGAACAACTGGAGACGGTGGGTGGCATTGCCTACCTTACCGAGCTTGCGCAGCAAACTCCGAGCTCCGCCAATATCGTGGCCTATGCCAATATCGTTCGCGAGCGCTCTACTCTGCGTCAATTGATTCATGCAACCAATGAAATCAGTCGCAGTAGTTTCAGCCCTGCCGGCCTGGATTCAGATGATCTTCTGCAGTTGGCGGAAAAGCGTATCGCCGAGATTGCCGAAGATCGCCCTAAAGACGGAGGTTTTCAGGGGGTAAATGTCCTGCTGAAAAACACCGTCGAGCGCATTGATGAATTATTCCGCTCCGACAGTGATATCACTGGCTTGAGTACGGGGATTGCCAAGCTCGATGAGTACACATCCGGTTGGCAGCCCGGTGAAATGATCGTCCTGGCGGCACGTCCGTCAATGGGTAAAACCGCACTGGCGCTGAACTTTATTGAAGCGGCAGTGATGCAGGACAGCCATCAGCCCACCTTGATCTTTAGTATGGAAATGCCGGCAGAGTCTTTGGTGATGCGGATGCTGTCATCTATTGGTCGCATTGACGCGGGCAAGCTGCGTGATGGCGCGCTTACCGAAGAGGATTGGCCCAAGCTTTCAGCGGCAGTATCGAAGCTTAAAGGCAAGCCGCTGTTTATTGATGATACGCCGGGTCTGACACCGCAGGATGTTCGGGGGCGGGTGAAGCGGGTATGCCGTGGTCATCAAATGGATCTGCAGCAGCGTTTTCCTGAAATGCCTCAAGAAGAGCTGGAAAAACAAAGCTATCCCTCAATTATCGTGCTCGATTACCTGCAGTTGATGCAGGTGGCAGGCAAGAGTGAAGGGCGGACTCAGGAAATCTCCGAGATTTCACGCTCATTGAAAGCCATTGCCAAGGAATACAGTTGCCCGGTTATTGCTTTGTCCCAGCTGAACCGCGGTGTGGAGCAGCGCCCCAACAAGCGTCCCATGAACTCGGATCTGCGGGAATCGGGTGCGATTGAGCAGGACGCGGACGTTATCCTGTTTATCTATCGCGACGAATACTACAACGAAGACAGTCCCGATAAAGGCATCGCCGAATTGATTATCGGCAAGCAGCGTAATGGTGAAATTGGCACCGTAAAAGCGGCCTTTGTGGGTAAGCACACGCGCTTTGAAAACCTGGCGCCGGAATACTACGAACAGTCAGATTATTAATGCACGATGGTAGCGTTGTTTTTCGCTGCCTGGAATGCAGCTGAATTTGGAGATAGAGAGTCATGCAAATTTTCCATCACATTGCTTCCCTGCGTGAGGCGCTGAAGAAAGAGCGACTGGCGGGCAAGCGTATTGGTTTTGTGCCCACTATGGGCAACCTGCACGACGCTCATATTGAGCTGGTTAAAAAAGCCCGGCAAACCAACGATGTGGTGGTGTGCTCGATTTTCGTGAATGGCCTGCAGTTTGGCCTTAATGAAGACTGGGACAAATACCCTCGCACCTTTGAAAACGACTGCAGCCGTTTGCGAGATGCGGATTGCGATTACCTGTTTCACCCGGACGATCGAGAGATGTATCCCAATGGCATGGATACTCAGACCCGGGTGGTTTGCCCCACCATGACTGATGTGTTGTGTGGTGCCAGTCGTCCTGGTCACTTTGAAGGTGTCACTACGGTTGTTACCAAGTTGTTTAATATCGTTCAGCCTGATGAAGCGGTGTTCGGTCTTAAAGATTACCAGCAGTTGGCTGTGATTCGACGTATGGTGGAAGACTTGTGTATGCCTGTGGAAATCACCGCTGGTGAAATTCATCGCGAAGCCGACGGTCTGGCAATGAGTTCACGCAACGGCTATATCACCGAGGAAGAACGTCCGCGCTGCAATCAGCTCAACAAAAGTCTGAGTTGGGCGGCTGAAGAGATTCAAGGGGGACGCCGTGATTTTGAAGTGATCGAAACCGAAGCCAGGCAGCAGATTGAAACCGCAGGTTTCCGCGTGGATTACTTCACTATCTCCGATAGCAAAACCCTGGGGCCGGCCGCTGTGGATGACTCCGCCATTACTATCCTTGGTGCCATGTATACCAGCGCCGCCCGTCTGATAGACAATATCTCCATCGAAGTCTGAGCCTTCGCCGGATCTCGACGTAGGTTGGGTTGAGGCG
>JALUYN010000240.1 GCA_027012915.1 Cellvibrionaceae bacterium | reverse complement strand
TAGTAATACAGTCATCTTATCTACTATTCGTCTCTCCGCTAAACCACGGAACACTGGTAATTTATCAAGGAACGAGTAGAACTTAAACTGCCCAAAAGCAATAATGCCAGCAAAGACAGCTCCAATCTTTTCGGACAGGCCTATCTTTACCCCCATTTCTTTGGCACGTTCAATATCACCGTTCAGGAATTTATGCAGGAAGAAAGTCTTCGAAAACCCCCTTTCCAACCACGTATGTAATCGCCCACGGATGCTGAAGTCGCCGGAAATATCCGCTTCCATTGTCGACTTCAATAGCTTCCCGCACGTATCACTATCGTAGTCGGTGCGCAGCGTGGACAACCGCGTCATCCAGACATCAAAAATACCTTGCGGTGTTGTTTCCAGTAACACTTCTGGCAGTCCTAAAAGGTAGCAACGGTAACGAGCAAGCTCTACGCGTGCTCTTTGCTGCGCATTGAATTCTGTACCGCCAGATTTGAGCACCTGCTCTGCCATTAGGAACATGGAAAACATCCCCGCAGGCATTTGATCAACCTGCGGGATGGGAACTCCGTAAACCTCAGTGTCCCACTTTCCTCGACGCATAATGTTATAGCGCACCATCGAGTGCATCAAACGTACTTTCGCTGAAGCATACAGTCCTTTACCATCGCGTTCCAAAGCACCAGGCATTATTGTTGCTGCGAAAAAGCTCGCGGTCTCGAACACTCGTTTTGCAGAGGTTTCACTGGCAAATGTCCCGGTGATCGCCATAGGCAGCGCTGTATACTTATTTACAAACGTGGCGAGAAGACCACCACGAATAACATAAGGTGAAACGTTAGCATAACGAATACGCTCATATTTGGTGCCTTCTTCCACCAAATCCATATCGACCCAATCTGGCACGGTCTCTAGCTCTGACATGAAAGCGTGAAGCTCTTCAGGAGCGTTTTCTACAGTATCAATACCGTGTAATAGCGCCTGTTCCAACATTTCCACAAGCCGTTTAAAGCCATATTCAGGAATCAAGCTCGCATACGCATCGGCCGTTTTATCGCCAACCATAGTGTAGTCTCGGATAATTTTCAGTCGCTCAGAGTTAGCTAAATAGCCCTTTCGCAGATTGGCATACTTAGCAGGAATTTGAGTCTGATCGGCTAAGTCCGTTGAAAATCGGTAGGGTAACTTATCAAAATCAATAGACTCATAAATACGCGGAATTTCTTGCTGCTGACGATAAACGAAATCAGAGTAGTGAAGTGACTCAGTAGAATCTGGGTCTTGGTTTTCAGTAACGGATTTTTGAGCTGATTGCATACCAGGTACTCCTTACAAATTTATATCAGTTGATTTATTTTTATCAGCTGATAATAATTGATCAAAGAGTGATCTTCAATACGTAAACTGCGCAACAGTTGCTTAATAATCGGAAATATGGCGAAAGCCCCCGATTGTTCGATTTCTACGCGCTACTATCCAAGTGATCTCAACTCAGGAAAACCGGTGGCGTGATTCAAGCCTGCACTGAGCTTAATACTGGCGGAATCGTCACGGTGAGAAGCCGACGAAAGAGTTTCATCGATAAATCAAGAGTACTGGCGTCGAGTGAATAAAGGGGAGCCTTGAAGCGAAACTTATGTTTGCCAGACTGTGACTTACAGCGAGTGAGTAATTGGTAAAACAGCACCCCATATGGGTCGACAGGTTGCTTTTCGATTAGCCGAGCCAGTGTGGCTCAAGCAATAGGCTTAGCGCCCAGGTGATAGGGCCTGTGCTCTGAGCTTCTTGGGTCGACTGAATATCACGCAGGTTCTGACGATTGACATGGCCACGCCGATAAATTTATCCCTGGCAGAGCGAAGTTCTTGGCCAACATGTGCTGCTTAGCCAATCTTTCAAGCTCATGTATCGAAAGCTGTTTTCGGAGCGGCTGAAAGGCGGTGTAATGATGTGACAAAGCCCGGCCCCCTTGCTGACATTATGATTGTTCGCACAACCATTCTAACAACAGAAATTCAGGCTTTCTTATTTATCTCAAACTGTGGAATAGCAGTGGCTTAATGCGGCCTTTTTTGTTTCTGCATTGCGTATGGAATTACTGCATCAATGGTTGCGCCATCAAGCCTAGCGAAGCGACAAATCCCGCCATCCAGCTTAGCGAGCGCAGCTTGTCCCAATCCAGCAGATAGCAGGCAAAATAGACAAGGCGCCCAGCTATAAATACCGCACACAGTGTTTGTGCCGCCTGCAGATCACCGCCGTGCCATAAGGCAACAATCGCACCGGCCGCAAACAGCGGAAATGCTTCAATAGAGTTTTCGTGTGCGCCCCGAGCGCGAGCGCCAAAACCGCTCAACTGGGTCAACTGCAGGCGAGGCAATGCATTGTCGTAACCCCCGTCGAGCTTGCTCATGGCAATGGCCAACGGCACCTTGGTCACCATAATCATGACCGCGGCAAAGATAATCGTACCTACTACAAACTCCATACATCCCCCTTTACTTAGTTATTTTTGTAGGTGGATACCTATGGAGTAGTAGCCACCAAGATTTATGCGGGGGTAAATATGTCACCGGCAAGAGCACTGCGCAAGCGCGACACCCGGCTCTCTAACGCTTCTTTACCATACTCCTTGGCATCGGCAGCCCCCCAGATGGGTTTCGGCCAAGCGGCGTCATCTTTGGTTCGGGCCACATGGTGCAAGTGCAACTGCGGCACCATATTACCCAACGCCGCCACATTCATTTTGTCCGGT
>JALUYN010000239.1 GCA_027012915.1 Cellvibrionaceae bacterium | reverse complement strand
TCGTAAACAAAAACACTATTGGCAGGTGCGCGAGCGTATATTCGATTATCAAGGCAATTATAGGAAAGCCTACTAAAGCGCGTTATCGATATCTCGCCGACGTAATAAATTCTCCAAAGGTTTCACACCACATGATAACGGTGGTGTAGTTGGCAGGATCGATACCGGGTGCAACAGGGACTGAAAAGTTGTTGAAGATTTGCCAACTGGGCTGGTTCAGTTTATTCAGTAGTTGCTGAGAAGCTCGCGACGGTAATCTGTGAGTAAGACTTCTACGTTGTACTTGTTCCGCAGCTGATCCAAATCCGACTGCCAGCCACGCAGTTCTTCCATAACCAAGGTATTGTTTTCCAGCTGCCACACATGTTCAGACGCGTTGTAGCAATAATTAAGGATAATCATAGCGTTGACGTCGCCTTGTTCGGCAGCTGCTTTGATCTTGGTGATGCGTCGGTTGATTTGCGTGAGCTCTTGTTTCAACGCCCAGACGTAGGCGATGTCTTCAAAGTAGGACTTCTGTTTCAGCTGGTGCACTGTGATGGCCAATATCACCACCGCCAGCAGTACGCCGGCAGCATTCAGCAGGGTGTTGCTACCCGCTTCGCTATTGCCATAGAACTCGATCAGGGTCGTTGAGAAAACCAGTGAGAGTATTGCCAGGCTGGCGATCAGGCCGATAACCACTCGCTTGTGGCGTTTCTGATACAGCGCTTTATCGACGGGACGCAGTTGCATGAGGTGATCCTGAAATGCTGGGGGTGCGATATTGTAAGCATTCAGGGGGGAGGGGCAAGAGTGCTGAACGTCATCCCCGCGAAAGCGGGGATCTCTATCAATAGTTGCTTGATGCAAAAGATTCCCGCTTTCGCGGGAATGACGTATATAGGAAGGTATTAAGCCTTGGTCATACCTGCCAGGCGATCGTTAATGATGGCCTCGGCATCGTCTACGATGGTTTTAACCAGATCCTTACATGTTGGAATGTCGTTGATCAAACCGCCGCACATGCCGAAGGTCACCATGCCTACGTCAGCGTCGCCGGTGGTCCAGGCTTTCTCCTGATTCTCACCTTTAACGTGCTCGTACATCTGGCTGAAGTCCCCACCGGCTTTTTCAATTTCCAGAACCTTGGCTGCTACCTTGTTCTTATATACGCGCGCGGTGTTACCCAGGCTGCGGAACAACAGAGCGGTATCGGTTTCTTTCATATCTACGATGGCCTGCTTGATGCCTTGGTGTACTGGAGCTTCCTCGGTGGCCACAAAGCGGGTGCCCATGTTGATCGCGTCAGCGCCCAGAGCCAGAGCGGCAGCCAGGCCGCGGCCGTCAGCTACACCACCAGAGGCGATAATGGGGATGCTCAGCTTGTTGGCAGCAGCAGGGATCAGTACCAGACCGCCGATGTCGTCGTCGCCAGGGTGACCGGCACACTCAAAACCGTCGATGCTAACTGCTGCAACGCCCAGTTTTTCAGCTTTCAGGGCGTGGCGTACGGCAACGGCCTTGTGAATTACTTTGATATCATGGGCGTTAAAACGCTCCATAAATGGCTCTGGGCTGCGCCCGGCAGTTTCTACAATTTTAACGCCGCTGCGGCAGATCACATCGACGTAGTCGTCGTAGTTGATTTCGGTAGATACCACGCCTACGGTCAGGTTGACCGCGAAAGGCTTGTCGGTCAGGGATTGGCACTTTTTGATGGCCTCTTCCAGCAGTTCCGGAGTGGGCAGTGACAGGGCGGTCATAATGCCCAGTCCGCCAGCGTTGGAAACGGCGGCAGCCAGTTCAGCGGTGCCGACGCGCATCATGCCGCCGCAAATAACGGGGTGCTCGATGCCCAGCAACTCGGTAATTCTTGTTTTCATGTGAGTGATCCTCTCTTGGTAAATCTTGGCGTGGAAAGGATAGTATTTTAATGGCAGCGGCGATACCTGCCCAAATCAATAGATGCCAAGTTGCTATTCCATTTCGATAATCCTAAGGCGGGAGACAATATCAGCACGGTTTTTGGCGAAACTCGCTTGGTGTTTGGCCCACTTTCTTTCTGAACAGGCGCGTAAAGGTGCTCGTGACGCTTCCTTCTGTGCTGGCGCAGATTTGAAAACCCATGCCACTGCCTGGGTGGAGCGTTCCAAAAGTGCGTTGTTCCCGCGGGACAAAATTAAAGATGGCCTGGGCGGCTTGACCCGTGGCCTGCATCGCATCTACAAGCCAGTGATTGCCGCTGTTAATGGCTGGGCACTGGCCGGTGGTTTGGAGACGGCCATGGCCTGTGATATTCGCATCGCATCGGATCGAGCTCAGTTTGGATCTTTCGAGCCTCGTCGCGGTTACCATCACGGCGACGGCGGTATCGTTCGCGTGGTGAATTCCTGTGGTGTGGGTGTTGCCATGGAAATGAATCTGACCGCCGAGCCCATCGATGCGCAGCGCGCTTTGCAGTGCAACATGATTAACAAGGTGGTGCCTCACGATCAACTGATGGACGCCGCTGAAGAGATCGCCAGCAAGATACTGCGCAATGATCAGTGGGCCGTGCGCTCCGGCAAGGAGACCATTATGGGGGTGATTGGTCGTCAGCTGGATGATCAGCTCGCCTTTGAAGCTTATATGGGGTACACAGGTGCCGCGAACCCTCCTGTTGCTGAGCTGTTGAAGAACTTTGCCGAGAAAATCGACAAGGGGCGCGTAGGTAAAAACAAGACCGAATTGTAATCTTAGTGAACGAGCCTTTGCGTTTTT
>JALUYN010000238.1 GCA_027012915.1 Cellvibrionaceae bacterium | reverse complement strand
CAAGCCCACCTCAGAGATAGCGAAACCATACACTCGCGTTTGTGCCCCTAGGCCGCCATCAGTCTGTTCAAAAAAGCGACAATTCTGTAGAATGTGCGGCCTTTTTCTCACCAGCTAGGAAGATTACTATGAGTGCTGTGGTAGCCGCTCTGTATAAGTTTGTTGAACTGCCGGATTACCGCGAATTACGCGAGCCACTATTGCAGCAATGCCTTGCCAATGGCATCAAGGGCACCTTGTTGCTGGCCGCGGAAGGCATCAATGGCACGATATCGGGCAGCCGCGAAGGCATTGATGGTCTCAGAGCTTTTCTTGAAGCCGATGAACGCTTTCACAATCTCAGCTACAAAGAGTCCTTTGACCAGGACAAACCCTTCTATCGCATGAAGGTCAAGTTGAAGAAAGAGATCGTCACCATGGGCGTACCGGGCATCGATCCACGCCACGTGGTGGGCACCTACGTCGAGCCGAAAGATTGGAATGCGCTGATTGCGGACCCCGAGGTAGTGGTGGTGGATACCCGTAACGACTACGAGTACGAACTTGGTACATTTGAACACGCACTAAACCCGGATACTAAAACCTTCCGCGAATTTCCTGATTATGTGAAGGACAATTTGGACCCTGCCAAGCACAAGAAGATAGCCATGTTCTGCACCGGTGGCATTCGCTGTGAGAAGTCCACGGCCTATATGAAAGAACAGGGCTTTGAAGAGGTCTACCACCTCAACGGTGGCATTTTGAAATACTTGGAAGACGTGCCAAAAGAAGAATCACTTTGGAAGGGGGAGTGTTTTGTCTTTGACAACCGTGTCAGTGTCGACCACGACTTACAGCCTGGCGAGTACGAACTTTGTCACGGCTGCCGCTTCCCAATTCGCGAAGAAGATAAAGCTTCGGAAAAATATATCGAAGGAGTCGCTTGCCCTAACTGCTATGATACGCAAACGCCGGAACAACGAGCCCGCTTCAGCGAGCGCCAGAAGCAGATGAAACTGGCAAAAGCACGCAATGAACTGCACATCGGAGCACAACCTCCACAAAGGCAAGTTCAAAAGCGCAGTTCAAAAACAAAGAAGTAAGACCCGGTAGCGTCTTTTACCACAATCTCATACGCGCTTGACCTCCTTATTCAAGCGCGCAAGCAACACGCCTCATTGGTCCAACAACGGCGCACCCTCAGACTTGCCGTCAATTGACGATTTACCCACAGCCTTCTGCGACACGGCGGGCGGCTTGATATCAATCATCAATACAGTCGCCAAAACTCCAATCAACAGTCCCTGCCATGGCTCAAACAAGCACAGACACACTGCGGTCAATAACAGTACTCCGCGTTGCGCCGCGGTTTTGGCCATATCCAACGCCACACTGGTACAGGCGAAGCCGGTCAGCGCCAATGTCATTAACAGGGCAATACCCATCAGCGGCTTGAGCAAAGTCAGAGTTGGCAGAATCAACATCAACAATGGAATATTAAACACGTAGTAGGAAGCAATGCCATCATACAGTGACCCCATAACTTTGGGGCCGCGGCGCCAACGCTGCACTACCACGACGTGAATACCGGTCCAAAGAGCACCTTGGGTAGGAAAAAACGGTGCAAAAATGCCCATCAGAAAGTTACGAATACCCAACGACAGATGCGAGCGAGTATTGTTGATTTCCAGGGGCTCATCCGGACGCTCTGGCGCCGCCTCTTTTAGAATCTCTTCACCGGTGACCATATCACCAAACAAAATTATGTAGGTGATCAACGCCAGCGGCAGGCACTCAAGAAAAACGCCGAAGCTGGGCCAGCCGATGACAAATGGAGACACCTTGTTCCAGAGATCCATCACTGGTGGATCAAGAATGCCCCACTGAATATCGTAGTGCAGCTCTCCGGTAAAATAGCCCACCAGACCCGCAACAATAAAACCCGGTAACAAACCCAGGCTCACCACCCGGGAGATCATCGGGTATTTCGCCTGTAATCGATGCAAAGGTTCAGAAAAGGCCAGAATCAGCGATAGCGCCAACGCCGTAGTCGCCGCAAAGGTTTGCGTGACCAATACATTATTGGTGGCTTCCAAATCGAAGATCTGCAAAAACGCCGCCAGTGCGGCCCCCATAATAATGCCACCCTTAAGCACATCTGGCACAATCCGCACCAGTTTGCCTCCGAGACCGGTCACCCCCAGCACCACCAGAATGAGGGCGAAATCCAACGATAGCGCCGTCATGGCCTGAAATTTTTCCGCAGGTGTCACAAAGCTGTCGGACACGACAAAGGTAATCACAAATGGCAGCGCCGGTGTCACCCAGCCCGGCGCGTAGGGTTCACCAAACATCATCCAGGCACTGGAAATCAGAAACGCGTGAATCATAGACATGACCACCGCTTCGCCAAATGTTAGACCGAAAGGGCCTGTGAGCAATGGCACCAACGCCAGGCCGGTAGCGGCAGAGATGGATAAGCCCTGAAAAAATTCAGAGGCCATAAATTTGGTATGGATAAATGGAATGCGCAGCCTGAACGGTCCCCAGGGGATACCCGCCGATCGCTGTGGTCGACTCATAGTGCAGTCCTCTTTTTTATTATTACTGCGGTAAAATCAGCCTATCATTCTATACTGGCTTGAATACTGTGTGTCAGAGCCAGAATCGCGTCTGGCGCAAAATCACTTATAGTACTCGTGTCTCACACAGACCAGACAATAGTAAAGAACCAGTCCGCTGTTCCAACCCCGTCTATGAAAGCGC
>JALUYN010000237.1 GCA_027012915.1 Cellvibrionaceae bacterium | reverse complement strand
ATGGTCTGGCAAGCACTCATGAGCGATTGCTCAACGCCGGTGTTGCCGTATCTGATATTCGTGATGGCCGTAAGCCGGGCACTCGGGTAGCCAGCTTGAAAAGCGGCGACCTGGGTATTCCCACCTTGCTACTGGAGCCTGCACGTTGAGTACTACTGCGATGACACACATGAAAACCAAAGACCTGGAGCCTCATCATGATACTGAAGGGCAGCGCTTTGTGATCGCCGTTGGTGAAAGTACTGCGGAGCTCACTTATGAACTGTTGGGTTGCGATTGCATCAATTTTGTTCGCACTTATGTGCCCTTTCGGTTGCGGGGCAAAGGCGTGGCAGAAGCCCTGGTTGCGGCCGGGTTAAGCTGGGCTAAAACTCAGCAATTGGTCATCAAAACCGACTGCTGGTATGTGGAAACGTTTCTCTGAGCCCCTGAGCCTAGTCTCTGTTTCTCAGGGCCTTAAGCAGGCTTCTGATGCCTTCATTGTCGTCACTGCCTTCGATGGCCTCGATTTGTTTGATGCGTCTGATGCGCAATTGGTTGTGGGCCAGTTCAGCATTGCAGATCAATATGGCTTCGGACCCCATGGCTGCAGCGGTATCTACTCGAATAAAAATCCGGTATTGACCGCTACCTCGGTTCTGGGTTGAACGACCGTCTACATAGAGCGCGCCGGGATGGGGGTGGGATTGTTTGGCCTGCTGCAGGCACAGCTCTTCTGCCTGGGCAAAGGCATAGGCGGTATTGCTGACCCGGTTCGTCTCTAATCCCTGACGTTGTGACTTCTCATCGCTGGTACTTTGGCTGCCCATAAACTCCAGTGTGACAAACACTGAGGCAATCACAGTCGCTACCATGATACTCACCACAAAAACCGGGTTGTCGCGCTTTTTCTTCCTTGTCACGATGGTGCCTGCTTTCTTCCTGTTTCAGGCATTTTCGCATGTAAAGTAAACCGGGAAAATACCTTCAAGAAATCAGTAATCCCTGGGCGCTGCGCTGTGGTCAATGGCTTGCATTTGGGCCGGGTGTTTGCGGTCGCCGAGCTCTGAAATCAACATCCCGGTGACAATTAATGCCGCCCCCAGCCAGCCTTGCATACCCAGTGATTCACCCAGAAATATGGCTGCCGTGGCGTGGGCGAACAGGGGCTCGGTAGCAAAGATAAGGGCAACCTGATGAGGTGCGAGAATTTTCTGCGATGCGGTTTGCGCCCAGTAGGCCAGAGCACTACCTAGAATCGCTGCGGTTAGAATCGCCGACAGTACTATGGGGTCCAGTATCAGGGCTATGGGGTCCTGGTAAAATTCGCTGTTGGTTTCCATGCTGAATGAAGCCGCTGCACTGTAGGCAGCGACGGCAAACATTTGAATAACACTGAGACGGATGGCAGGGAGGTTACCGGCAAAGTGCCCGGTCATCACAATATGGGCCGCGAAGGCGAAGGCACATATCAGGACCAGCAGGTCGCCCTGATTCAAGGTTAGCTTGTCGCCAATCGTTAAAAAATAGAGGCCTGCGGTTGCGGCAACAACGCCGGCCCAGGCGCTGGCCGCTACTTTACTGCGGAAGATTAAAAAGCCCAGCAGGGGGACAAAAGGAACGTTTAGCCCGGTAATAAACCCGGCATTAGAAACGCTGGTGTGGTGGAGTCCCTCGGTCTGAGTGGCAAAGCCGATAAACAACAAAAGGCCCAACAGAATGCCCGTGGTGAAGAGGCGGTTGGTACTGTAATTGCGGTTTTCAGGTTTTTCGAACTTGAGCAATGGCAGCAAGCAGAGCCCAGCCAGCAGAAAGCGCAAGCCGTTAAATGCATGGGTGGGTATGACTTCGATGGCCATATCCACCAGAGCAAATTCG
Organism: Cellvibrionaceae bacterium; assembly: GCA_027012915.1. Next base: position 889 of record JALUYN010000237.1, on the reverse strand, counting down.
GCGCCCCACACGAAGGACACAAACAGCAGTAGTAATACGGCGTTTTTTGGGGATTGTAATGTCATAGGAATATCAAACAGTGAATCGGTATAATCGCGCATCATAAGCGCTGTGGTTGGCGGTTGGTTGAATTTTAATGAATCTTAGGATGTTTAAAACCGAACTCGGTGAGTTTGGCTGCGACCGGTCATGGCCCCCAGTAGAACAAATACCCGAGTAGATCTCTATGCGTAGTATGCGAACCGATGTCGCCATTGGCGACGTTAACTGGTCCACCCTAAAACAATTGTGGCCCTATTTGTTGGAGTTTAAACGCCGTATTTCTCTGGCATTGATGTGCTTGGTGATGGCGAAGCTGGCCAGTGTGGGGTTGCCGTTTGTCCTTAAGGATATTGTGGATACCCTGGATGGTCAGGGCGAGGTTTCGCAATTGGTAACCCTGCCGCTGGGTTTGCTACTTGCCTATGGCCTGGTGCGTTTTTCCAATGTGCTGTTTGGCGAGTTGCGCGATACCCTGTTTGGTCGTGTAACCGAGCGCGCCATGCGCCGTATTGGTCTTAAGGTATTCCAGCATTTGCACTCGCTGGATGTGGACTTTCACCTCAATCGCAAGACCGGTGGACTGTCGCGGGATATAGAACGCGGCACCAACGGTATCAGTTTCTTGCTGCGCTTTATGGTGTTCAATATTGTTCCCACGTTGCTGGAAATCTGCATGGTCATCGGACTGTTGTGGTGGAACTACAATGTCTGGTTTGCGGTGATCGTGCTGGTGGCAGTGGTGTGTTATGCCAGCTATTCGTTTGTGGCGACTGAATGGCGTACTCGCTTTGTGCGCGCTGCAAATCAGGCGGAGTCGCAATCCAGCACCCGTGCCATAGACAGTTTG
>JALUYN010000236.1 GCA_027012915.1 Cellvibrionaceae bacterium | reverse complement strand
ACATGGCCGAATTCCACGATTGGAACAGAGAAAGGAAAGCTGGTGAAAAAGAAGAAACCGTGATCGCAATCTGATAAATTCCGCTAGACCTTAGGCAGCGAATTTACAGCAACTTATGGACTTGACCCGACACTCTTCGGCTTTGCGTCCAATGACCGAGTCAAACTTGATTTTAGTTCCGGGGATATATGGCATTTTTATTCTCCTGCTGCGAGGAGATCGGCACGTATGAGTTTGCTGTTTCCAGCCACATCCTGCGAAGTGCAGAAACCACCTTACCGATTGGCAGGTTGGTGAGGGTGCCGACCCTACTCTTGATGAAATTACGCCGCACAATGGCGCGCGACCGGGTTTAGGTGGGCATGGTTCGAAGCAATTTCAAGAAGTATAAAGTGGTTTTTATACACAACCGGTTTTGACGTATTGCGCTGATATATAAGAGTCACCCCGCCAACACAGACACCAAGACAGGATTATTATATGCCGCATAACATTATAGAACGTTTTATGATCAGCCCCGATGATTACGACCGCAATCCCGTCTTGATGCTGAGGATTTTGGGCAACCTTCTCACTCAGCGTACGCGTTTTCCACATCTTTTGCGTTATTGCCTCGAAGCCGTTGCCCATATTGCTCTACACAACGGGTTTGACGAGATGATGAAGCTGGTAGAAAATATCGATCAGGCTGGCCCTTCGCAATTGAACGCCGAAAAACGCGGGAAAACTGCGCGCCGCCACAACACCTTGATCCCTAAGTTCAACAACTGGCGCGAAAAAGCAATTCCCGCCTTGATTGACCATTTGAAAGAGCTGGAGAATAGTGAGCTTTCTTCCAGCTATTTTTTGACCCTTGAGTGCAATGTTGATCTTGCGGCTAATGTGCTGGGCCTTGATAAAATTGAAACCGATATTTTTCTGATCGCATTGATGGTCGACGAGAATTATTCTTTCTCGCAATTTTTTGATCGCGTATTTGGCCTCGTCGGCGGTTTTGGTGATACGCTTGCGGCGATGCTTGGTTATGAACGAAAAGAGGTTCAGGAACGTATTATTCCTTCGGCAAATTTGTTTCGGTACGGCATTGTGCGTCTTCGGCCCAATTTTGATTCAGCGCCGGCAATTGATGTTCTTGCCGTCATTTCATCGGCAGTGTCACAGGATCTGAAAGACGAAAACGCCTTTGTTGAGCATCTTTTGGGCATGCCCGTTCAATCCGCTCTCACGCCCGATGATTTTCCCCATCTTGAAACCGACCATGCCAAACTGACCTGCCTTCTGCGTTCAGCTATCACGACCGGTGAAAAGGGGGTCAACATCCTCCTTTACGGCCGTCCAGGAACAGGAAAGACCGAGTTTGCGAAATTGCTTGCCGCCGAAACACATCTGCCACTGTTCTCCGCTGGAACCGAAAACCAGAATAAATTCGAACCCAACCGCCAAGATCGTCTTGCTTCGTATATGTTGTTTCAACACATCATGTCGGGTCGCAAACGTCTCGGTCTGTGCCTGTTTGACGAAGCTGACGATGTCTTTGACGGGGGGGGACCATTCGACTTTCGCCCGAAAGGTTCAAAGCTTTTTACCAACGAAATGTTTGAGAATAACTCCGTGCCAACCATCTGGATCATCAACGATGAAAACGATCTACCACAATCGATCCTTCGCCGTTTGAGCTATGCTTTGCATATTGATCTGCCGCCGGTTCACGTTCGCAGCAATATCCTTGGTAAGATTTGCAAAAAACAAGGTGTTAACCTTTCGGACGCAGAGGTTTGTGGCCTCGCGGCCCGCTATCCGGTGCCTCCCGCCGTTTATGCAAAAGCTGTTACCTCAACCGATTTGATGCATGGCGGATTTGCGGAAACCGAAGATGTTTTGGGGGGAATTTGCGAAGCGATGGGAGTGGCCACAACGGCTCGCCCCGGCGCATATACCGTAATGCCATTTCGCCCCGACCTCAGCCACGCCGATATGGATTTGGAAACATTCTCGGAGCAGTTGACCAATGCCAAAGGCTCCGGCTTTTCTCTGTGTCTCTATGGCGCTCCTGGCACTGGTAAATCTGCGTATGCAGCCCACATTGCTGACCAGCTTGGGATGGAAGCAGAAAAGGTTCGCGCCTCCGACATTCTCGGCCCCTATGTAGGCCAGTCTGAAGCCAACCTTCGCCACCTGTTCAAAAAAGCTGCCCGCAACAAGAGTTTTCTTATCATCGATGAAGCGGATTCCTTGTTGCGTGATCGCCAAAAGGCCCGCCAAAGCTGGGAGATTTCTCTGGTCAATGAGCTATTGGTTGCAATGGAGCAGCACCCCTTGCCCTTTGCCTGCACGACCAACCTCAAAGAGCAACTCGACCCGGCATCCTTGCGCCGCTTTACCTTCAGCATCTGCTTTAAGTCGCTGAATGATGCCAAGGCACGTTCCTGTTTTCAGCATTATTTTGGCATGGAGGCCCCGATTAAATTGTCCGCTCTGTCCGGTCTTGTTCCCGCCGATTTTGCTGTCGTTAAACGCCGTGCTGAAATTGTGGGCGGAGGTGATAATCTTGCAGTACTGACGGGAATGCTTGGCGACGAGCTCCATAAACGCGGGGAGAACACTCGCCAAAAAATCGGGTTTCGGAGCAATGCCCGAAAGTTGGTGATGGGGTGATTGGGTGGCATATCATGGCGGTGTTGACGCGCCGCGATTCTCAGAGAGAAAAGGATATGCCACATGAAAAACGATACGATTTTGGAGTTCACCG
>JALUYN010000235.1 GCA_027012915.1 Cellvibrionaceae bacterium | reverse complement strand
GCGCACCCCGTACCAAGCCAGCAGCTCGCCGGAACCTCTCTGGATAGCATTACTCCCACTGAAAACGCCGGGCTGTCCAACGAGGCACTGACGGTCAGAAATCGCCTGATAAAACTGGGCCTGGAGACTCCGCTGGTGGATACCGGGCTGAGCGAGGAACAGAAGTACGAACGCATCAAAGATCTGATGGCCGAAGTGGTCGCGACACTGGGGCTTGATCTCACTGACGACAGTCTGCAGGAAACTCCACATCGCATTGCCAAAATGTACGTCAAGGAGATCTTCTCAGGCCTTGATTACAAGAACTTTCCAAAGCTCACGGTCATCGACAACAAAATGGGCGTCGAGGAGATGGTGAAGGTCAAAGACATCAGCGTCACCAGCACCTGCGAGCACCATTTTGTCACCATCGACGGCCTGGCAAAGGTGGCTTATATTCCGGCGGGTAAGATCATTGGCCTATCCAAAATCAATCGTATTGTTCGCTTCTTTGCCCAGCGACCACAGGTTCAGGAGCGACTTACTCAGCAAGTTCTGGTCGCTCTGCAAACGTTGCTCGGCACAGACAATGTCGCCATCACCATCAACGCCTCGCACTACTGCGTAAAATCCAGAGGTGTAATGGACGTCAACTCCGATACCGAGACCACAGCACTGGGCGGAGCCTTTAAGGAGAATCCTCATACCCGCGCTGAGTTTCTCAACTGAGGGTTACCATGAGCGCCCCGATACTGATTACCGGAGTCGGTAAACGCCTGGGACTGTGTTTGGCACACCACCTTCTGGATCAGAACCATGAGGTGATAGGCACCTATCGCAGCGAGTACGAAAGCCTCGATGTTCTCAGAGAACGCGGCGCGATTCTGTATCAATGCGATTTTTGCGACGACGTTCAAGTGCACGAATTGCTATGCCATATCCAAAGGCGTTTCTCGAACCTCAGGGCGATCATTCACAATGCCTCCGACTGGCTGGCTGATGACGGTGATTTGTCACACCGAGAAACGTTTCAAAGAATGATGGGCGTTCATGCAGAGACCCCCTACCGCTTTAATCTGACATTGAGACCGCTGCTCGAAGCCAACAAAGATGGCTGCAGCGACATCATTCACATTACCGACTACGTGGCAGAGCGAGGCAGTAAAAAGCACATTGCCTACGCCGCCAGCAAGGCGGCACTGGAGAATATGACGCTGTCGTTCTCCGCACTGATGGCGCCCAAGGTGAAAGTGAACAGCATCTCACCGGCGATGATCGCCTTTAACCCGGAGGACGACGCGCATTACCGCAACAAAGCGCTGTCAAAATCACTAATGGGAATAGAACCGGGGTTTCGTGAAATAGAGAATGCTATCGACTACCTGCTAAGCAGCAACTATGTGACCGGTCGTTCTATATCGGTGGATGGCGGCAGGCATTTAAAGACCGGGTAAATGCTCTGCCATCAAGCCCTGCAAATTATGGAATCCTTCACATCTATGAAGAAGAGAAACACAGCCGCCTGGCGATTCAAAAAACGCATCAAGAAATCCATTGCTCGACGCACGACAAACCACTTTTACAGAACACACGCCTCGATAGGAGGCTTGCCTTAAACCCCTTAACTGGCCCCAATCTGTTAATCAGGTTTTCAGAATGCGACAAGCAGACTGAACATGTTCAGCCACCTCTCTTCCCAGACTGGTCAGATAGCCGCCGTCTTTTTGATCCACGATCTTCTTGTCATAGAGTCTTTGTGCTGCGCTGATCATTTCATCCGATGCACTACCGCTGTGAACCTTCAGTCCTGTTTGCGTCGACGACAAGTCGTATTGCATCAACAACGTCATTTCCTGGATCAGCTCATTACTCAATGCCATAAGTTCGCCCCTCAAAGGTCAATTCAGATGATGTGGCGTCACAGCCACTGTCTTGACGATAGACGATATTTGTCAGATTGCTATACGCAATAGGTCGCAAGCCATAACTGTTGATACAACTTGATACACACCATCGACACAATGGACAGGATTGTCCCCCAGCGAGACTGTTATCATTGCCTCTGAATTGATCCCCACTAAAGCAGGCATCCTATGACCAATTTAAAGACCGCGAACACCATCCGAAAGTATCACCGCTATCTGGGCTTCTTTCTGGCGGGGATCATGGCCATATACGCCATCAGCGGTACACTGCTGATTTTCAGGAATACGGACTTTCTGAAATACGAGCAAACCTTTGAACGACAACTCGAGCCCAACCTGAGTGCCGATAAAGTTCGAAGTGAATTGAGAATCAAGCAATTTAGGATCACCAGCAACACGGCCGATCAGCTGACCTTTCGAACTGGCAGCTATGATAAGAACACCGGCTTGGCCGTATTCACCGATAAAGAGTATCCACCGGTATTGGATAAGATGGTGCACCTGCACAAAGCCACCACAGACAGTCCACTGTACATTCTGAATATTCTGTTTGGTGCTGCGCTATTGTTTTTTTCAGTGTCCGCGTTCTTCATGTTCCTTAAGACCCTACCGACTTACAAAACGGGATTAAAGTTTGCTGCAGCAGGATTCTTATTGGCGCTAGCCATGGTGGCAGTCAGCTGATAAAAAAGAACGAGCTTTCGCAAAAACGCAAAGGCTCGTTCACTAAGATTACAATTCGGTCTTGTTTTTACCTACGCGCCCCTTGTCGATTTTCTCGGCAAAGTTCTTCAACAGCTCAGCAACAGGAGGGTTCGCGGCACCTGTGTAACCCATATAAGCTTC
>JALUYN010000234.1 GCA_027012915.1 Cellvibrionaceae bacterium | reverse complement strand
CTTCAATGCCATATTTGCTGTTTGCTCATTAGCATGTGATTTAGGGTTTCTATCAGAAGGAAAAACGTAGGTTCTGTGGCCGCTGTTGATTGGCACCAATATGGAGCCAGTTCATTTGCACTTAATGGAGCCACTATATTGGCAGCTAATGGAGCCACTATATTGGCAGCTAATGGAGCCACCCTATTTGCACCGTAATCGATCCACCTGATTAGCGGCGTAATGGATCCACGTTGACCTGATTTTCCCCTCAAACTTCTGTTTAACTCGCGTATCGTTGACTGTTTTTCAGTCAGGAGAATACGCATGGCAAACCGGAGGTTTGAAATGTACCAATACCGACAGATCCTCGTTCGAATGCGAATGGGGGAATCCAATCGTGCTATCGCCAATAGTGGACTGATGGGACGCAAAAAAGCACAAGCGTTGAGAGAAAAGGCAATTCTGCATGGCTGGCTGGAGCCCGATGCTGTCTTGCCTGATAACGATACGCTTGCAACTATTCTTGAAGAAAATTCTCAAGCTCTGATTAAAGGCTCTTCTGTGGCGCCTTACGCTGACAAGATCACAAAGTGGTATGAGCAAGGGATCCAGGGGACAACCATCCATCAGGCGTTGGTGGATAAATATGGTTTCACTGGCAGCTACTGGTCGGTGATCCGCTATCTCAAAGTCTTGTCTGAGAAGACACCTGTTCCCACAACTGTCATGGCGTTTGCGCCTGGTGATGCCGCACAAGTGGACTTCGGGGCGGGTCCACTCATTGTGGATACCCGGACCGGCGAACTGCGTAAAAGTTGGATCTTTGTGATGACGCTAGCCTGGAGCCGGCATATCTATGCTGAATTCATTCGCGACCAAAGCACTGCAACCTGGCTGGCTTGCCATCGTCGTGCGTTTGAATGGTTTAACGGTGTGCCCAAACGGGTCGTTATCGACAACCCCAAATGTGCCATCACCAGGGCCTGCTATCACGATCCTGAGGTGCAGCGCGCTTATGGTGAATGTGCCGAAGGCTATGGTTTCTTGATTGCCCCATGCCCCGTGCGCGATCCGCAGAAGAAAGGGCGTGTGGAATCTAACGTTAAATACATCAAAAACAGTTTTGTGCCTCTGAAGGAATTTCGCAGTCTCAGTGATGCCAATGCACAGCTTAAAAGCTGGTTGCTGTCCATCGCCGGTAATCGGAAACACGGCACCACAAAATGTCAGCCACTTGAGCGTTTTACTGAGATTGAGCAGGCATTGCTTAGTCCGTTACCGGAAGCGCCGCCAGAACAAGCCGTCTGGGCTAAAGTAAAGGTACACGGTGATGGACACGTACAGTTTGAACACTGTCGTTACTCAGTACCTTACACTCTAATCCGACAAACCCTGTGGCTGAAAGCCAGCGATACCATGGTGCGCATCTATCAAAAGCATGAGCTGAAAGCCACGCATGCCCGAATGCATCATCAGGGTGGCCGCGCTACGGTGCCTGAACATCAACCGCCCGCCGCGCAAGCCTACAACATGCAGGATCCACAGTATTGTCTGGCTCAGGCGCAGCGGATTGGCGAGTCCTGCCATGTATTTATTAAGCGCCTGTTTGCCAGTCGCGTACTGGACAATCTACGTGCTGCGCAAGGTGTTGTGGGTCTTGCCAAACGCTACGGTGACAAGCGAGTTGAAGCCGCCTGCTTACGCGCCCTGACCTTCGACAATGTCCGTTACAGCGCCGTCAAACAGATCCTTGAAAAAGGACTGGACCAGCACCCTGATGAATCGAGCACCTTCGATACGTTAAGCGATGCTTATACCGGCGGTGGCCGTTTCCACCGAGATCCCAACAAACTTCTCCCTCACTGAAGCAAGGAAAAAGCATGATCAATCCGATCCCCGAACTCACGCCATTGCTGAAGCAGCTACGCCTGTCTGGCATGACAGACTCTCTGGCAATACGTAACCGTGAAGCCATTGAACACCAACTCAGTTACCCAGACTTCCTGGCCTTACTGGTACAGGATGAAGTGGCCAGACGCGACCAGAAAAAATATGTCACACGTCTGCGACGTGCCGGCTTCAGGGGCAATAAGACGCTGGAGAGCTTCGATCTGAACGCTAATCCCAACCTGAACCGCGCTTATATCAATGAACTGGCTGATTGCCGGTTTATTGATGAACATGTGGCGGTGCTGATCGCAGGGCCGTGCGGCACGGGCAAAAGTCATCTTGCACAAGCCATCGGGCATTGTGCTGTGCAAAAAGGCATAGATGTATTGTTCTTCACTCAGGCAAAACTGCTTGCAAACTTGCATGCAGCCAGAGCCACGAATACCTATGAGAAACGCTTCCAGACGTTAGCTAAAGTAGACCTACTCATCATTGATGACTTCGGTTTAAAGCCCCTTAAATCGCCACAAGATGAAGATCTTCACGACCTCATCGACGAACGATATGAACAAAAATCGACAATCATCACCAGCAACCTGGACTTCAGCGAATGGGGTCAGGCCTTCCCGAATAAACTGCTTGGCGCTGCCACGCTTGATCGGCTCAGACACAATGCTTATCGACTGATTCTGGAGGGGGAAAGCTATCGAAAATTACGTGAGCACAATGATCAGACTGGACGGGGAGGAAAAAGCGAGAAATAATCACCTTGTTTGAGGGGTAAAATGACAGTTTAAAGTGGCTCCATTAGCCCGCAAATGGGTGGCGCCATTAGGGTGCCAATCGACACTATTTGGGCTTCCTAGTTGTGAATATGCT
>JALUYN010000233.1 GCA_027012915.1 Cellvibrionaceae bacterium | reverse complement strand
CAGAGCGGGGAAAAACGGTTGCCAACGATAATCTGGTCGATCAGCTCGACGCCGCAGCGGTAGATTTTGAAATGGATCACCCAAAACTGTCCAAGGCGTTGCGCGAAGTGGGGGATACCCTAAATAAGATGGGTGTGTGATATTTCTCTTGTAACTGCCGTTTTGGAAGTCGTGGTAACCAATTTTTGAGAGTTATCTCCGCGCCTTCAACGTCATGCCTTCATCTTTTAAAGGCCGTCCTCGCATCTTTTGGAGGTCATTCCCACACCTCTTTAAGGTCATACCTGCACCTTTTCAACGTAATCCCCGCGAAAGCGGGGATCTGAAACGTGACGAAATCCTGGGGGAGATTCCCGCTTTCGCGGGAATGGCGGAAACTAGTGGAAGTGACTGAGTGCCGAGCGAGTCGCTAAGAGACGCGGGCACGAGAATGGGAACGACAGGGCCGAGGGAATGGCAAATGACATTACCCCCGGCCCCTCTGCAACGACAATTTAAGCTGTAATCAACTTAAAGGCGTAATCTCCCAGCAATTGAGTCACCAGATCTGCTTCACTGCTGGTGACCGTAACGCATTGTCCAAATTTCTTATCGACAACTACATCGACGCTGAAATCCCCCTGCAGCTTGCCGGTGAGCTCTTCGGTTACCAGTTCATGGACCAGCTGATTGCGCAGTGTCGGTTTGAAGATCTTGCCCACAGCGGTGACTGGCATCTCGTTGACAAAGTAGACCTCCTTGGGCACCGCCGCACGTTCGTGAATCGCCTCTGTGCCGTAGGCCAGCAGTTCCTCGGCACTGGTTTGTGAACCCTGCTTCAACTGGACGTAGAGTACCGGCAGTTCACCAACGCGCTTGTCGGGTTTGCCGATGGCTACGGCTTCGGCGATATCATCGCGCTTGTAATAGGCCTCTTCGATCATCTGTGGATCAATGTTGTGGCCACCGCGGATAATCAGATCCTTGCTGCGGCCGGTGAGCCACAGATAGCCATCTTCGTCCAGGCGCCCGAGGTCGCCAGTATTGAACCAGCCTTCTTCGATCCATTGACCTTCATTCTGTACCGGTTGCTTATAGCCCTGAAAGACGTTGGGCCCGCTGATGGCAATGACTCCGGATTCATTGGTATCGCAGTCGCGAAGATAGTTGCCGTCTTCATCCACATCGACGATTCGAACCTTCATGTAGGGTAGCGGCAGACCCACAGAGCCAATGCGGCGATCGCCATACTTGGGGTTCGCCGAGCTGGCGCAGGTGCCTTCGGTTTGGCCGTAGCCCTCGATCAAGACGATGCCGGTTTTTTCTTCGAACTTTCTAAACAGTTCGGTGGCCAGCGGGGCTGCACCACACAGCGCCACATCCAGGCTGGACAAGTCGTAATCCTCGGAGGGAATCTCCAGCAGTGCGCTGAGAATGGTAGGTACACAGCTGAAGAAGGTGATTTGGTATTTTTCCACCAGGCCCCAGAAGTTGGCTATGACCTCGGGGGTGCGGTAGCCCGCGGCGGTCGCGAGAATGACCTCTGCTCCCATCATCCAGGGTGCCAGGCCGGTAACGAATACACCGTTTACGTGGAACAATGGCAGGCCACACAGAGCGCGGCTATTGCCGTCAATCTCAAGGCCGCACATCATCTGATAGCAGTTGTAAATTTCGTTGGCGTGGGTGTGAGGCGCCAGTTTTGGTGTGCCGGTAGTGCCGCCAGTATGGAAGTAGGAGGCGATATCGGTGGCCTGGATTTCGCGCCCACTGACCAGCTTGTCGGCGGGTTGCCCGTTAATCAGATTGTCGAAATCCAATACCGAGTCGCTCAGATACTCTTCCATCTGTTCGGGCGTGTTGAAGATATTGACGGCGACAATGTATTCCAGATTGGGGGCCAGGGCTTTGACCTCCAGGGCCTTCTCCCACAGATCGCTGCCGGGAGTTGGTGCAAGGGTCACCAGAACTTTGGTTTTGGCTTCGTTGATGATGGCTGCGATATGCTCCACTTCCAGTAGCGGATTGATCGGATTAAAAATACCGGCTGCTTCAGAGCCCCAGATGGTGAAGTGGGTTTGGGGCAGACTAGGCAGCATCATGGATACCACTGAGTCTTTCTCAATCCCCAGCGAGTGCAGTCCGTTGGCCGTTTGGGTAATCCGAGAGAACAGCTGTGCAAAGGTTAGAGCGATACTGTCTTCTTCCAGGCTCGCGGTTGGCAGGAAACGCAGAGCGATGCTGTCGGCGTATTCTGCGGCAGATTCTTTCAAGATCTGATAAGTACTGGCGGGTAGGTTGGCTTCGTTAATGGGGCGCTGTTCAATTGTACGTAGGTCAGTAGCGTCTTTAATCTTTATGTGCGGGTGAAAAAATGAAGTCATCTTGGGTAATTCTCTCTCGCTGAATGCTCTTATTGTTTCGTTGTTCGGTTTTTTACGGTCTTGCATTGAAAGCTACGCTGATTGTAGCTCTGAAACGGGAAACCTTACCAGCTCCGAGGGCATAGGGTTATTCCGGAATTTGGTGAGGGATAGCCAATACTCGAACAAGTGAATTGTTGATTCAAAGAGTGCTTGTAAAGCAATGTAAATGTTTTATTTTGTCGCATAATGTCAAATAGGTCTGGTTTGGCTGGATTATTCTTGATCGTCTAAATAAACCCATGCAGCTATGCACTGCAGAGAGAGAATCAAAGGTCGTCCCTATGAATGCCGTCAATGAGAATATGCAACCCGAAGTGGCTGAGATGCTCAATGCCACCTTCCAAAAGC
>JALUYN010000232.1 GCA_027012915.1 Cellvibrionaceae bacterium | reverse complement strand
ATTTCGGATTTTTCTCAGTTCAACGCACTCTACGGAGATCTCGAAGGTGACCGACTACTGCGCCACGTAGCCAGTCTCATAACATTGAACTTACGCGCCAGCGACCTTGCGTGCCGCTACGCCGCAGATCGCTTCGTCGTCTTGTTCCCCTGTACCCATCGCATGGACGCCTCTGCTTTCAAACAGGAACTTGAACAAGCCCTGAAAAAGCTCGCCTTCAAACCCAGAAACAGCAGTCGCTCAGTATTTATCAACAGCAATTCCGCCCTGGTGGATCATCGAGACGCCGGTACCGCCGATCACGTGTTACTTCAACTCAGTAAGCAACTTGATCACAACAAACAAAAAAATCGAGCAAGAAGACAGGTCGCATAGGCGACTCTATCCGGAATCGATGATGGTTAACTACTATCAAATAGACGACAAGATTGTTCGAGCGTTTCAGCTTCCCGCAAGCCTTATTGACCTCGCCAGATCGCAGCGGGTTGATATCGACAAAATGCTCAAAGGCTCAAAGTTGTTTGAAAGCGACACCACAAACGCAGACAAGTGTATTTCGATCGATCAATTTGAACACATGCTTGGCAATGCCGGAGAATTGGATAGATCAGGGGAAATTGCACTGAGGCTGGGGCGACAGTTACCCTACACCGTTCCCAGCGAACTGCTGCAGGGGATCACACACTCGAACACCGTTGCTGAGGCATTGTGTCTACTCAGCGATTACAGCGCGCTCTACTATCCCGGTTACTACATGCAACTGGTTTCCGACGATCATCTCCACTTTCTGTTTGTCAGCAATGCTCTCGGTAATTCCCGACATGAAACTTCAATGCTGGCGGTACTGCTCTCGTCGATAATCACTTTGATTAAGCAGGCCAATGTGGACACAAGTAATATTCAACTGTTGCTCAAACAGGCGGCACCTTTAAATCGCGCGCCGCTTTTAAGTTATTTGGGCAGTAATATCCAGTTTCGATCGGCCGTTACTGCTATCGCCGTACCGGCGGGACCGTGGCGATACGGCGTAGATAGCCCCAACCAAAGCGTGCGTCAGGCTGCTCTCGCGAAATGCGATACACTTGCAAAAAATATGGCATCGCCCTTCGGTTTTATCGAACAGCTGCACCGTTTCTTGTATCGCGATAATAATTTTTTGAAAGCGAATCTTGCGGCTTGCGCGGATCACTTTAGTGTCAGCGACGCCACATTTAAAAGACGCCTCAAGAAGCACAACACCAATTTTCAGACAGAACTGGATAAGGTCAAAAAGCACATCGCCATCAAGCTTCTACTAGTCGACGAAATGTCGAATGACGAAACTGCCGCGATACTGGGCATTAATGATCAAGCCAACTTTCGACGTTCATTCAAGCGCTGGACGGGGGACTTTCCTAACGTACTGCGTCGCCAACTTATTTCTATAAAACACCACTACAACTATGAAAAACAAAGAATCTAAACATCTCAGTCGCCGCAACTTTCTCAAAGCGGCAACTACTACCGGCGTGTCTGCGTCTGTGGCCACGAGTGGCGCTCTGATTAGCGGCTGCGCCAGCGAATCGCAAAGCGGTCTGAGCTTTAGCGAGATTCCCCATGGACTGGATCACAATCATCACGTTGCACCAGGCTATAGCGCCAAACCACTGCTTAGCTGGGGAGACCACCTGACCAGAAAAACTGACTTCAAACCAGAAAACTTGAACGCTGCAGAGCAAGCGGTCCGATTTGGCTATAACAACGATTTTATCGCGTTTATGCCGTTGAGTGACGACACCAACGCCTCAAGAGAAGAGCAATATCAATCCAATAACAGCCGCCGTGGGCTGCTGTGCGTAAACCACGAGTACACCCAGCCACATCTGATGTTTGGCGGTTACACCTCGGAAGAAGAAGCAGAACAGAATACTCTACTTGAGCATCTTCACACCGAATTGATGGCCTGTGGCCACAGCGTGGTTGAAGTTTTCTTCGATGACGACAGCTGGCAAGTGAACCACTCCAGCCCATACAACCGCCGCATTACACTGGCCACGCCTATCAATATAGAAGGCCCCGCAGCGGGTAACCCCCGGCTCGCCACCTCAGTAAATCCTGAGGCTGACCGGGTACTCGGCACCGTTGGCAACTGTGCCGGAGGCAAAACTCCATGGGGCACTGTGCTTATCGCTGAAGAGGGTTTCGCCGGCGTATTTTCGGGTGATCTCGATCAGATCAGTGAAACCGAACAGGATAATTACCGCCGACTTGCCATCGGCGAAGACGATGCTCGCCCGTGGGGCAAAGCCGATCCCCGTTTTGACATCAACCAAGAGCTGAATGAAGCCAATCGCTTTGGCTGGATGGTAGAGTTGGATCCTTACGATCCCACTTCTACCCCCCGTAAACTCACGAGTCTAGGTCGATTCGAACACGAAGGTACTACCATTGTCACGAAACCCGGTGAACCGCTGGTTGCCTACACCGGGGACGATGATGAATTTCAATTCTTCTATAAGTTTGTTTCCAATGGTGTCTACGACCCTGATGCTGGCGAAAGTAATCGCGACTTGCTAACGAAGGGAACGCTGTATGCAGCCAAACTCAATGAAGACGGCAGCGGTCAATGGCTGCCGTTAACCCACGGCCAACCCTTTCTCACTGAGAAGTTCGAATTCACCAGCCAAGCGGATGTTATGATCGAATGTCGTCGAGCCGCACAGCTTATTGGCGCTACCCCTATGGATCGTCCCGAAGATATCGAGACCAACCCGGT
>JALUYN010000231.1 GCA_027012915.1 Cellvibrionaceae bacterium | reverse complement strand
CGCCGTCAACATAAGAATGCCGCGCACCTGAAACTTAAATAGCGCTCAAAGTAAGTAAAATTGCAAGATAAGGGTCCCAAACTTCCCCTGCACCGAATATTAGCCCAAAGTCTTAAGACGCCCTAAAACGGTCGCTGGTACCACTACCTTTGGGTTATCATGTATCGTTGGGCTTGGCCCGCCACTGGACGGCAATAACTGCAGTCTTATGCTGAGAATTATGACTCCCCTGACTGCTCTAGAAGCCACGGCAATACGAATGTTCTGCCAAATTGACGATCGCCGACTCGATGGTCTCGCCGACCAAATTCCCAACCTGCGCGTAACGAGTCGCGAACAGACGGGCGTTGGCGTCTTCGTTGAGCTAAATAGCTCATTTCGCGGTACTCGAGATGACAAGGCGACTATCAGCGGTGTGATAGCAACCGCGAAAGACGAACGGCCTGATTTGGGTTTCTTGCTGTTCATAGAGGCCGGAAAACCCATGATGTTAGAGGGATTCAGCTACACCAATGCCTGGCCAGATGATTTAAGCAATTACACCGTTTCGTTGGAGTGAAGTCTTCTCAGACGCGAATAGCGTACCAATGTCGTAGTTTAGCCTCACGGTTCATGAATGAACCCTATAGAGATTGAGTGATGTACGAGTTTTCTGCAAAGACGAAATCGACGCCTACGCGCGTGTTTCACATATGGTCTGAAAAATATACTCAGAATGGCGTTCCGATGAATGGTTGGAGCTGGTGCTTTTACGTTGGTGAGATCGATTCAGCGGGAAACGAAGAACCCATCTATGATGGCTGGGATACCGAGTTCGAGATAATTTTAATGTATCCCGAAAAGTACACAGACGAAAAACTAGTGTGGCGCGATTCTTCAGGAAAAATCGTGGACTTAAACGAATTGAAGCGTGGGCTCACGGCATAGAGGTATCGACAGTCTTGACGTTGGGAGCAGCCGATTGTTGAGCGGCTTAAACTCGCCCCACATCGGCCTCTGCGCCAATGACGCGAAGCGCCCTAAAACAGCCGCTCAAGTCCGAAAATTAACGTGTGCTGATTTACGTTAGGTTTTCGATCGATTGCTACACTGGCGCAAAGCGGGACATTTGAGATGAGCGACATGCGGAGCCCTTTACGCAAGATACTAAGCGACCGAATGCTTCTATCCGGAATCCTCTTCCTATTCGCGTTAGGAGGGTTCCTTATACACAAAGAAACGAAAATTTCGGAGGCAAAACGGGATACACAGATCGCCGAGAATGCGAGCAGGTTGACGCAAAGTTTTTTTGATCCAGAGGAGCGAAAACTCCGGCGAGCAACAAGTGTTGCTGTTCGAGAAATGAAAGAGCAAAAACGAGCAGCGTTAGTTTTTCCCGTGCTCGGTGACTATGGAGTCGAAAGCCCAGCCAACTGTGACAACAATTTCATTGCGTTCTCGGAGGACGAGGTAGGCGTCTTCATCGCAGATGAACTACACATAAAGATACCGCGTTCGATCACCGATTTGTATGAATACGGAACTGATCGACGCATAAGAATCGTTACTCAAGGCGAAGTAACATATGCAGGGATTACTGAGTGGTGGGTCGTGATGTTCGATGCAGACGGTGGTGATGAACGGGACAAACTGGAACTTGGGTTTGCGATGTATCAGTCCCCGACGCCGATACGAATGAGCGAAGCAATAGATCAAATGATTTTGGAAAATGACGCGTTAGTTCAAAACAGATTATTTCCATGCTTTAGGGGATAGCGCTTAGCGACCTAGAATCGCCCCTTTACAGCTTCTGATCTCCCATTGTGCTCAATCCAAATGCTTCGATGGCACCCAGCAAGCTATCAACAAACTCATCAGCGTTTGCTCTCGCAAAGTCTACTAACTTGTCCTCTTGCAAGAAAATTAGATCATCAAGCTCTGCCGCCCAATCGCTTTTACTGATTTCTTTTCGTGATTGCTGCAATCGAGTGAAAAAGCCGATCTCGGGGTGTGGGTGAACCAAGTCATAAACAACGCTAATCAATGACAAATTGTCTGGACTGATCATCAAACCCGTCTCTTCTTTCCATTCTCGAGCCGCACATTGGAAAATGTCCGCGTTGCCGGATTCGTTTACGTCTTCTGGGTCAAAGAACCCTCCGAAAGTGAAGTACCGTCCCGGATTCACATCGGCACTCCGACTTCGCCGTCCCAAGGGTATGAACCCATCCGTCGTGGAAGCGATTACAGCGCTTCCTATCGGGTCTGGATTGTTCGCCCAAGGTTTTGCGGCGCAAGTGCCGCGAGTCATCGCATAATCACGGTAACATGTACGCCCATAGGAGATATGCATTCGCCCGTCATGAACTCTTAAGTCGTCGAGACGATAGACTAGAGCGTTGAACAATCTGCGCCCCTCTTCAGTAGCTCGCGCCAGAGCCTCGTCCCACCGACGATCGACAATGGTTTGAACGTGCGCAGGCAACGCGTGAATCGTCGCAGTATCGACTTGCGTAACGTGCGCGGCAGAGAAATTGCCCCACGCCAGAATGTCGTAAGTGCTGGATAGCGGATCGCGAAACATGTCTATGCAGTCGTATCCCTGAATTCTTGGGGCCGCAACAATAGCCTGAGCGACCTAAATTCGCCCCAAAGCAGTCGCTTGTGTATACTGAGTAGCCAGCAAGACAAGACTGAGGTCTAGATGAACTACAGAATCCCGTATCTGAGTCGGACACAAAAAGTCGACCAATTTGCTAACTGAATTATCGTCAGGC
>JALUYN010000230.1 GCA_027012915.1 Cellvibrionaceae bacterium | reverse complement strand
GGTCGAGATTGAGTTCAAAGGCAGCAAGGCCGAAGCACTATGTAATACGCTTGAAGATTCTCTAGTTATGGAGAACCAAGGTCTTTTTGCTGCATACACGGGCACGGGGCTTTGGGCAAAATTCAAATCTGCGATTGAGCAGAGCGACGAATTGGGCAAATTAAGCGAAGCCATCCTCAGAGCTCTCGAGAACGGCGGTAAGGCTGAGTTCGCCCTCAACCTCCTTGAACTGGAAAACCCGAAGGAATTGCAGCCCCCGTTCTACATTCTGGATGGTCTGGGCTGGCTCATCGAGCAGCTAGAAGAACGGCAACGGGATTTGGGCATCGCTGTTCCAGTGCCTGCCGAAAGTTCGGAGGCGCAACAAGCCTCATGACTGCTGACCAATTCCCTGTCTCAAACATTGCTCTAGATGATCCTGTCGACGATGAAATCGCCAGTTACCTCAATCCCAAAGAACCCAAAAGCTTCTTTCTTTTTGCCGGCGCAGGCTCAGGTAAAACCCGGTCGCTCGTCAAAGCGCTGAATTTCATACGCTCTAACCACGGACGGGAACTTGCATTGCACGGACATCATGTGGGCGTGATTACTTACACTAATGCCGCCCGTGACGAGATAAATCGACGGATAGACTTTCATCCACTCTTTCACGTTGCCACGATTCACAGCTTCTCATGGGAACTCATTAAGGACTTTCACCATGACATTCGCGAATGGCTCCGCGAGAATTTGGAAGCAGAAATCCAGAAACTTCGAGAGGAGGAAGAAAAAGGTCGAGCCGGAACCAAGGCATCCATTACCCGTCAGGCCAAGATTGAGTCAAAGGGAAGGCGGCTAGAGAACCTCGATTCCATTCAGTCTTTTTCCTACAATCCTAATGGTGAAAATTCAAGGCCGAATGCACTCAATCATACGGAAGTGATTGCAATCTGTGCCGCCTTTCTCTCGCAAAAACCCCTTATGCGCTGGATACTTGTTGGCCGGTTCCCCTTCCTCCTGATTGATGAGAGCCAAGACACTAACCGCCATCTGATTGATGCTCTGTTCATCGTCGAGAAAGAGCACTCAAGTCGATTTTCCCTAGGTCTAATCGGCGACCTCATGCAGCGGATTTATCAGGATGGAAAGGAGCGCATTGAAGACGAACTACCTGACAGATGGGGAAAACCTTCCAAAAAACTCAATCATCGCTGCCCCAAGCGCGTTGTACAGCTCATCAACAAAATTCGTGAATCCGCAGACACCCACACCCAGCAACCCAGGTCGGATGCTGACCAAGGTCATGTGCGGCTCTTTATCCGACCAATCAGTATAGCTGATAGAATGGCTACCGAAGATACCATTCGTTGCTACATGGCAAAGTATTCCAATGACGATTGTTGGAATGATCGTGATTGTTGTAAAATTCTTACGCTCGAACACCATATGTCAGCCAAGCGCCTTGGGTTCGAGAATGTATTCAGCCCGCTCTACGCTATTGATAGTTGGCGAACAGGGTTGCTGAACGGTAGCCTTCCTCCTCTTCGTTTCTTTATTCAGTCGGTTTTGCCACTTGTAGAAGCCCAGAGAGCAGGTGACCGTTTCGCCGTTTCGAGATTGGTCTTCCAATCGTCACCATTGTTAACACCGAGTGCACTTGAGGAAGCTTCAGACCCAAGTAAATTACTCAAGAAGGCTCAAACGGGCGTAGAAACTCTTATGGCGCTCTGGGAAAAAGACGAGCCAACTTGTGGCGATGTTCTACTTTGTGTGGCCGAATATCAATTGTTCGAAGTGCCAGATTCATTGCTTTCCGCTTATACCATTTTGAAAACTCCCACGGATTTCTCTCAGGAAGATGAGCAAGCGGACCCGCTCAGTGACCAAATGAAAGCAGTGCTTTCATTTTTGAAATCACCATTTTCC
This sequence comes from Cellvibrionaceae bacterium, assembly GCA_027012915.1. The sequence continues at coordinate 855 of JALUYN010000230.1, read as the reverse complement.
GAGATCGATATATATCGGAAATACGTCACCAGCTTGGCTGCATTCGATACTCATCAGGGTGTGAAGGGGCTAGAGTTCCAACGCGTCATGGTAATTCTGGACGATGCGGAAACACGCGGTTTCATGTTTGGGTATGGGAAGTTGCTGGGTGATAAGGAATTGTCGCTCACTGATCAGAAGAACATCCGCGAAGGCAAGGATAGTTCAATTGATCGAACACGTCGGCTTCTCTATGTCACATGCAGTCGCGCTAAACGCAGTTTGGCCCTTGTTGTCTACGCTGAGAATCCTGAATCCGTAAAAGCACATGTAGTTCAGCACGGTTGGTTCGCGAAAGATGAGATAGATATAGCAGTCAGATAGGAGAAAGCCTTCCCCTGCCTGCAACCGGCTATTGCCGTTTTCCATCACCCCTTTTAGCGGGGAGACCCCGCAACGCCCCCGGTTTATGTTGGTGTATCATCGGTTCTCGACATCAAAGCCGAAAATCTGTGCAGTACTAAAGCCGAAAAATCGTCCAGTGACCGGAATGGTCGCAGCGTATCGCTGCGGCGTTCTTTGTTTGACCCTCTTATTCAAGCTTATGCCAGCCGTGACCGCTTGCAAGGTCGCCGTCCGGCGCGGCCCGAAAGGGGGACAAGCGCGTGAACCTGGGCCGACCATTCGCGTTGCGCCGAATTTCACCCCTGTGCGCCAGCTTGTGGCTGCCTCATGCGGGGCGGCTCTCTTGCCGCTTGTCACTGGGCTGGCGCTCGCATCACTTTTCGCATTTCAGGCATGGTTTGTGACGCTCGCCGCTGGGCAGAGGGTCAGACACGAAGTTTTAAGGCTCTGGCTCTGCCGGTTTGGAGAACC
>JALUYN010000229.1 GCA_027012915.1 Cellvibrionaceae bacterium | reverse complement strand
GCCGACGTTGGCCATTTGCTCGATCTCATTGAGCAGCTGATTTTTGCCTTCGAGCGTTTTGATCAACTGTGAGTGACACAGAGATAAATAGGCGTTACTGAAACAGAGGATATTGTGCAGAAAGGCCGAAAACTGAGAATCCTGCCATTGTTGGAATTGTCCGATGGGACGTGCTGCGACAATACCTTCGATACCTCGAACAGAGTGTATTGGGAAGAGTAGAACTTCTTTATCTCGAAGATGTTCGGGGCGTCGCTCGCTCAGTTGCTCCAGCGCATCGCCATTGAGTTCGGATGACAGTATGGCCTTCTTGGTGGTCATCAGCGATTTAAAGAAATCGACAATTTCGGTGACATCGATGACCGGCAAAGCACCGCCGGAGTTCCGATTCTGCAGGTCGTTGGGATCGAGCGATTCCCGCAGGTGACACTCCAGCTTTTGGTGCTCGCTATCCAACACCCACAAGTACAGGCCGTCGAGGGGAAATTCTTCAAAAATACCCCGTAGGCCGGTTCCCAGCTGTTGCATGGGAGTCAACGACTCATCGGAAAAATCGAGTCGAGACAAATTGTTGAGATGTCGATGGATATCAATCACGGTATAGGTTCGTACGGGTCTTGCTGGCGAGTTATAAGCGGGTTTATCTGGTGTATGGCTCATCATAGCAGTTGGCGGGAGTGTCCCTATCGGATTGCCGCCAAGGCAAAGAAAGCGCTATTGCTGTCGCGTATTTTAACACCGCACCATGCGGGCATTATTGGCAAGTTGCGGTTTTTTGACCTGGATCAAATGGACTGGCGCAAGCTTTGCTGCAAAGGCAAAGATGTCTGTTATTCACCAGAATAGATGCGCGGTGCGCGCAGCGGCATGCGGGTCAGCAGCTCATAACCGATGGTTTGGCACTGCTCGGCGATGGTGTTTACGCACAGGTTGTTGCCCCACAGTTCGACCGGGTCGCCCACCTTAACCGGGCTCAGATCGGTGACATCGACGGTGATCATATCCATAGACACGCGACCGGCCAGAGCCGCTTGCTGCCCATTGATCAGTATGGGCGTGCCATTGGGAGTCTGGCGCGGGTAGCCGTCGCCGTAGCCAATGGCTACCGTGGCAATGGTGCTGTCACGTTCGGCGGTCCAGCTGCAGCCGTAGCCCACGCTATCGCCTTTGGGGACCTGGCGCACGCCGATCACTTCCGAGGTAAAACTCATGACCGGTTTGAGGTCGCGGGCATTGTCGTGCTGTTGGTTCAGAGGCGTGGCGCCATAGAGCATATAGCCCGGACGGTTCCAACTGCCATGGGATTCGGGCCAGGCCAGAATTCCTGCGGAGTTGGCGAGGCTGGTGGGTGCATTGGTGTCGGGCAATATTGTTCTAAAACGCTCAATCTGGCGTTGTGTAAAGTCCCGGTCTACCTCGTCGGCGGCTGCAAAGTGGGTAGCCAGTACAATGTCGGAATTGACGTGGGGCAGGGTCTTTAGATTGCGGTAGGCCTCGGCGAAATCGCCGTTCTGAAAGCCCAGACGGTGCATGCCCGAATCCGCTTTCAGCCAGACCGTCAGTGGCGAGCTAGGCTGGGCTTTGGTCAGCCACTGAACCTGTTCGCTATTGCTCAGCATCATCCAAAAGTTGTGTTGCTCGGCCAGGGTAATTTCGTCGCATTTGAACGGGCCTTCCAGTAGCAAGATAGGCTTGGTAATGCCGGCTTCGCGCAACTCCAAGGCCTCTTCAATGCAGGCGACCGCCAACGCCGGAGCCAGGGGCTCCAATGCTCTGGCGCAGGCGACGGCGCCGTGACCGTAGGCATTGGCTTTGACCACCGCAATACTCTTGGCGCCAGGCGCTAACTTGCAGGCTAGCTGGTAGTTGTGGCGCAACGCATTCAGGTCAATGGTGGCTTTAGCGGGACGGGCCATGGTTGGTTCGTATCCTGATTTATCAACTTAGTAATCGAATTTTCCGGCACTGTAGAGCTTCTGGGCGGCTACCCATACATCTCCTGGTTGGCCGTCGCCGATGCGCTTGCCGTCCACTTCAATGACCGGTGCCACTTCTTTGCTGGAACTGGTGATCCAGACTTCGTCGGCATCAAACACCTCATCCATGGTCACTACACGCTCTTCCACTGGAATGGAGCCGTCTTTGCGCAGGACACTCAACAGAATCAGGCGGGTAATGCCCGGCAGGATCTGGTTGTCGAGTGGGGGTGTAATTACAGTGCCGTCTTTGACGATATAGGCGTTACAGGCGCTGGCCTCAGTCAACTCATTGTTACCATTGTACAGCAGGGTTTCGTTCATGCCGTTGGCGTGGCCGTGCTGGAAATGCATGACATTGCCCAGCAATGCAGTGGACTTGATATTGCAGCGCTGCCAGCGCAGGTCTTGAGTAGTCGAGACTCTGTAGCCCTTGGTCAGGGACTTGTCCGCTACCGGGGGCGGTGCGATTTCAAAGGCAAAGGCAAAGACGGTGGGAGCCACGTCTTCCGGGTAGGCGTGAAAACGCTTACTGTCGGCTCCGCGGCTGACGTGCAGGTACAAACCCAGGTTGCCACCGCCATTGCGCGAGATGAGGTTGTCGCACACTTCCTGCCATTGCTCATGGGTCCAGTCAAAGTCGATGCCAATGGCTTGCATACCCTGATTCATGCGGTCGATGTGGGGGCCAAAGCCCACCATTTTGCCATCGTAGGAGGGCACTACTTCATAGATGCCATCGCCAAAGAGAAAACCGCGATCCATGGGGGAAATGCGTGCTTCGTCCATT
>JALUYN010000228.1 GCA_027012915.1 Cellvibrionaceae bacterium | reverse complement strand
TCCAGGTCAGGCCCAGGCTGGTTACAAATTGTTCTGCGTTGGCCTGCCAGTCGACGGAGGGGTAGGCGGACAAGTGGGCGTTGTAGTTGCCCACGGCACCGTTGATTTTACCCAGCAGTTCAACTGTCTTAACTTGCTGCAGCTGGCGTCGCAGACGCGCAACTACATTGGCCATCTCCTTACCCACAGTGGAGGGGGAGGCTGTTTGACCGTGGGTGCGCGACAGCATTGAATCTTCGGCGTAAGCATCAGCGAGGCCGGCAATAGCGTCGACGATGGCCTGCATTTGTGGCACCAGAACGCGATCACGGCCCAGCTTCAGCATCAGTCCATGGGACAGGTTGTTGATGTCTTCAGAGGTACAGGCGAAGTGAACAAACTCTTTAACGGCTTCCAGTTCGGCGTTGCCTTCGAATTGCTCTTTGATGAAGTACTCAACCGCTTTTACGTCGTGATTGGTCACGCTCTCAATGTCTTTGATTTTTTGCGCGTCGCTTTCGTTGAACTCGCTGACGATTTTATCCAGCTGGGCATTGGTCTCGGCGGAAAACGCAGGTACCTCGGTGATCTCAGCGTGCTCAGCCAGACGCTGTAACCAGCGGATCTCTACTTCAACGCGGCAGCGGATCAGGCCGTATTCGCTGAATACGTCTCTCAGGTCGGCTGTTTTGCTTCCATAACGGCCATCAATAGGGGATACGGCGGTAAGCGCGGAAAGATTCATAGCGTGCTCTCGGAATTAAGTTCAACGGTAGTGTTCAAGGATCTGGGCTTTCAGTCCCGCGGGAGCTGAAAAATTGGCGCGCATCATACCTGAAATACGCGCAAAAATCAGGCGCTGTGGATCTCTCGCAGCAGCTTTTGTGCGGTTTCGACAATCTTCTTGCGCTTGAGCAGCATTTGGAAACGGGTGCCACCAACCTGGCGCCACAGTGTCGCGCTTCTAACGCCGGCAAAGAGGAGGGCGCGCACCTGGTTGGCAATTCTGGCCTGCTGCAAATAGTTGAAATCGCCCATAACCTGAATGCGAAATTTGAAGGTGCTGATGGTGTCGGAGTAGATGTCTGCGAGATTGGCCATTACATTTTCGTGGGCAATCCCAAAGTGTTCGCTTTGGTGCTGAGTTTGTTGCAGCCGGGTAGAGATTGTGTTGAGCATATCCTGACGCGCGAGCAGCTTTTTCTGAATGTGCTGCAGGCCCAGTACGTAGCGCAGTACGTTGGCATGGTCATTATTGCCTTGTTGTATCAGGGCATCACCCAGTGCCCGAAGGCCCACTTCAAGATTGGCGGGATTGTTGCCGTACACCTCGAGGGTGTTATCGGGATTTGTGACAAACAATGTCTGGATTAACGCTTTCTGTGCGTCCGTTTGCAGGTATCCGGTCTTCGCAATCTGGTCTACCAGCGTTGCCGCTTGAAATACTCCGGCCAGAGCCAGGGTTATGTCCGTCCAATTTTTGCTCACATTACATCCTATGTTGGAGAAGCCGCGTTAATGTGTCAGCTTTAGTTCGTTTCAGCTGAGGCGCTCTCAGTTTGAGGCGTGTTAGTTTGATGCCTTTTCAATAACTGCACCACCCAGACATTGGTCGTCTTTGTAGAAAACTGCTGACTGCCCAGGAGTGATGGCCCGCTGTGACTCATCAAACACCACAGTCAGTTGGCCGTTGCCGTCTTGGGTGACTTCGCAGGCCTGATCTGCTTGGCGGTAACGGGTTTTGGCCATGCAACGAAACACTCGTTCTTCGGGCTCGCCATTAATCCAGTGGGTCTGGGAACAGGTCATTTTCTGCTTGAACAGTCTCGGATGCTGCGCACCCTGGACTACCAGCAGCTGATTGCGCTCCAGATCTTTCTCTGCAACATACCAGGGCTGTTCGCCCGCACCCTTGATGCCGCCAATACCCAGTCCCTGGCGCTGGCCAATGGTGTGATACATCAGGCCCGAATGACGTCCGAGAATGGTGCCGTCGTCGGTGACAATATCGCCCGGTTGGGCGGGTAGATACTGCTCGAGAAAATCTTTGAAGCGGCGCTCGCCGATAAAACAGATGCCTGTACTGTCCTTTTTGTCGCTGGTGATCAGGTCGTGCTTTGCCGCTAGAGCTCGAACCTCGGGCTTGTCCATCTCGCCAATGGGAAACAGGGATTTGGCAAACTCTGCCTCACCGACGGCGTGAAGGAAGTAGCTTTGGTCCTTGTTGCCGTCCAGACCTTTCATTAAATAGGTCTTGCCGTTGCGGTCTTCACGGCGCACGTAGTGGCCGGTGGCAATGCAGTCGGCGCCGAGTATTTGCGCGTATTCGAGAAAGACTTTGAATTTGATCTCGCGGTTACAGAGGATGTCCGGATTGGGCGTTCGGCCGGCCTGGTATTCCTCCAGAAAGTGCTCAAAGACATTGTCCCAATACTCTGCGGCGAAGTTGGCGGTGTGGAGATGGATACCGAGCTTTTTACAGACCTCTTCAGCATCGTTGAGATCCGCTTGAGCTGTGCAATACTCGGTGCCGTCGTCTTCATCCCAGTTCTTCATAAACAGGCCTTCCACCTGATACCCCTGTTGCAGCAGCAATAGGGCAGCAACGGAGGAATCCACACCGCCGGACATGCCGACGATGACTTTTGTGTCTTGAGGGGAGCTTATGTTTGGAGACGTCATTGATTTGAGTAAACTGCGGGCATTGAAAGCGCGGTATTCTACCTGTGCTCGTAGAGCATATCCAATGGATAGGCGATACCGCGGCGCACATCTTCAATCACTTTGAGCACAATTGGACTT
>JALUYN010000227.1 GCA_027012915.1 Cellvibrionaceae bacterium | reverse complement strand
AGGGGAAACCCTGCGTAGATGCATGGAGAGAAATATAACCAGCGCTGCCATGGCAAAAGTAAACCATTGCAGGGCATAAGCCTGATGCCGTGCGGGGGGCACAAAGCTTGGTGTCCAGATCCGCAAATAGGGTGTGGACGGCTCCGGGTCGCTCAACAATACGCCTGGAAAAAGGGGTTGGCCAAGGTCTCTTTCAACCTGCCCCATTTTCAGATAAGTCGTCAGTTTTGGCCAGTCAGTTTGCTTGGCCAGCTGATTACCCCCTAATTCCAGCCCCGCTGCAGGTGGCGCCGTGTACAAGCCTCGCAGGCGGATTACCCCGGTCGGGAGTGTTGGCAACCTGGGAATGTTGCGACGCTTGTGGCCATGAGCCACGAAACCCAGGTCGACCAATAAGAATCGGCTCCTACCCAGCACCCGAAACGGTGCCAACACCTGCACTCCATATTGGTTTTTCACAAACTGGTCGTCGAGCAGATACCGATGCCGCAGTAGGAACCGCCCGGTTACCTGCACATGAGCAAAAGAGATCGACGAAATTTTGTCGGAGACCTTGGCGAATGGTTTGAGTGGAGCTTTGTTAGCCTCCGCAAACTGGGCGAGCAACTGCTCTTTGTAACTAGCACGGTGTAATTGCCATACTCCCAGGCGTACAAAGAAGGCGATGCCGAGCAAGGTCAACAACACCGCAAACCAGGATGGCCTGCGCCAGCAAATTACCATGGCTGCCGCCCCCCAAGCGCTATACTCGGAGCTACGTTCAACGCCACCATCATCATGAACATTTATTACAAAATCCTGCTAATCGTTGTTTTCCTGATCGCTCTATTCAGTCTTGGTCAGGGACTGTATTTCTTGATGACTGACAAGCATCAAGGTAAGCGGACCGTCGGAGCGCTGGCCCGTCGCATTGGCTTTTCGGTATTGCTGATTGTCCTGATCATTATTGGCATTGTTACTGGTCTCATTCACCCCCACGCCCTGGGCCAATAACAAGTATTCGTAAAAAATACGCCTGGGCATGGCAACAGACTACGGAATGTACTTTTCACAGGTCGTATGGGTGCTGAGCTACATGATGTAGACAAACAGAAATAACGCTAGCCAGATGATATCCACGAAATGCCAATACCAGGCTACCGCCTCAAAAGCAAAGTGATGATCCTTACGGAAATCTCCCCGCCAGGCGCGAAAGAAAATGACCGTCAACATGATCGTACCCAGGGTTACGTGCAGCCCATGAAATCCGGTCAACATAAAAAATGTGGTGCCATAAATCCCGCTATGCAGCGTTAGATTCAGGTGGGTGTAGGCCTCGATATACTCATGTGCCTGGAACCATAGAAACAGGGCACCAAGAATCGGGGTCACACCCAGAAACCATAGCATCCGGCTACGCTTACCATCTTTCAGAGCATAGTGTGCAATGGTGAGGGTGATACTGGAACTCAGCAAGATGAGCGTGTTGAGCAGAGGTTTGCCCCATGGCAGCATGGTGCCGAACGGCCCTCCCAGCATGGCCGGTCCGTTGGTAGGCCAGGTGGATGCGTACCCCTTCCATAGATAGAAATGGGTCACTACCCCATGGCCCTCGCCACCCAACCAGGGCACCTGCAGTCCACGACTATAGAAAAGTGCACTGAAAAAAGCCCCGAAAAACATCACCTCAGAAAAGATGAACCACATCATTCCCAAGCGAAACGTCGCATCCACCCGCTTGTTGAAAATACCCTGATTCGATTCACGAATCACCTCACCGAACCATCCAAACAACATGAAGACCAAAATCGCGGCGCCCAGTGCCAGTAAGCTGCGACCTTCAGTCACCATGCCATTGATCCAATGCCCCGCACCCCACATAAAGAAGAACAGGCCAAAAGCACCAATAATCGGCCAGCGACTACCATGCGGAATGTAATAAGTAATGTCTTTCTGATCCATGGTGAAATCCCCGTCAATCGTGGTTCGTGGCCCTAGGTATCTGCTGCTGTGAAATGGTAAGTGGAGGCTGACCCCTCATCGGCCGTTGTCGCCAGAGCCCCGTCCACCGAGTCGAATTGAAAGAAATTTACCCTGTTCATCGTAGAAATACCGCCTCCAGCATGAACAATACATATAATCCGAGCGAGACCGCCCCCAGTATTAAGGCAGTACGTACTACCGCTTTTTGGCCTGCGGTTCGTTGCTGTTTTGGATCGTTCATAAGCACTTAAAACCTAGCGGACAGCTGGACGAGACCATCACTGCGCCCAAGCAGAGTTGTAATCAATGGGTGTCCCCTACATTGGCAAGTTGACTTACGTCAACCTGCTTGGGGACGGTAAAGGAATGATACGGCGGCGGCGATGGTAAGGTCCATTCCAAACCCTTGGCAGACTCCCAGACCCTTGGCGGAGCCTGTTTTTTGGAGAAGAACACAGTGTGAATAATGATACCCACGAAAATGAGCTGACTTGCTCCAAACACAAAGCCACCGATAGAGCTGATCATGTTGAAATTGGCAAAGGCTACGTTGTAATCAGGAACCCGCCTGGGCATCCCCGCCAGTCCCAGGAAGTGCTGCGGGAAAAACAGTACGTTGACCGAAACCACGCTCAACCAGAAATGAATCTTGCCCCACATCTCGCTATACATGCGTCCTGACCATTTTGGCAGCCAGTAATACACCGCAGCCATGATGGCGAATACCGATCCGGGTACCAAGGTGTAATGGAAATGAGCAACGATAAAATAACTGTTGTGATACTGATAATCGGCCGGCACCAGCGCCATCATCAGTCCGGAAAAGCCCCCAATG
>JALUYN010000226.1 GCA_027012915.1 Cellvibrionaceae bacterium | reverse complement strand
AGGCCAGAGTTTGCGGTCCTGCCGTGGCACTGTGTTGATCTTCTACTTTTTGCATTGTCAGCCCTTTAAAGCCTGTATTTTTCTGAAAGCCAAAGCATGTCGGTCAGCCTTCTCCACAAGATATGGCGACAAGCGACTCCACCCACCGGATAACATACACCCGTATCGAACATTGAATCCGGACACTACGTCCGATTTATTAAATGCGATTTCCCCAAACCTTGTCAAGACATTACAGACACCCCAAATCCACGATGGACAGAGTCCTCTCGGGGCAAGATAATCCACCCCCACCAGATTCTTTTGAGTAAAGGCCAAGAAACACAATGAGCGGCACCCGTGAGCAGAAACGCCAGAAAAAAGCCAATGAACTGCTGGAAGCCAGCAAACGACTGCTCGATAAAGGCCTGGCAATCAGCGAGTTGACAGTCGATAACCTGCGCACGGAAGCCGGAATGGCCAGATCGACTTTCTACGTCTATTTCGAAGACAAGACAGACCTGATACGGGTTTTAATGAACCAGCTCTTTAACGAAACCCTTGAACCTGTCGAGCACTGGTGGAATATCGTGGAGAGAGGCTGCCGCCAGGAGCTTAACGACACCTTGCACGAAGCAGGCAAGGCTCTGTACGAACACCGCTCCACCTACCGTCTGATCGAAGAAAGTGCCCACAGCGCCCCGCATCTCAAAGAGACCATCAATCAATACCACAACACCACCATTGCGTTGGCACAGCAGGCTGTAGAAAAGGCCAAGGCGCAGGCTATTATTCGGGACGATGTCACACCGGAAATGGTGGAGAGCCTGCACTGGATGGTCAATGCTGTACTCACGGGGCAGAGTGTTACTGACGACAAAGAAAGTCTGGAGCGCTACAGCGCGTCCCTCACTGAAATTATGTGGCGCACGCTATTCAACTAGTAGTTAGGGCCATGGAAACCACTGCACCCAGCCCAAACAACCATTCAACGCCACACCCGATGGACAATGTCGTAGTAAGGCCGCTGCGCTTTACAAGCCCATGAGCAAGTAAAGAAGGCTATTTCTCGTCCCCCTTACAAGGCCCGTAAAGCCGTAGCCTTCTTCTTTATTGAGCCATTTTTGGATAAAATCTCGAGCTTTTCCAACGACGGCAGGCCCATGCAGGATTCTTCGCTTCGCATTACCGAAATCTTCTACTCCCTTCAGGGAGAAGCCCGCACTGCCGGACGACCGACGGTGTTCGTGCGCCTTACCGGCTGCCCACTGCGCTGCACCTACTGCGATTCTGAATACGCATTCTTTGGCGGCGAACGCCTGAGTCTGGCAGAAATCCTTGAGCAGGTCGCCAGCTACAAACCGCAATACGTGTGTGTCACCGGCGGCGAACCCCTGGCACAGCCCAACTGCCTGCCGCTCTTGGAAGCCCTGTGTGATCAGGGGTACGACGTATCGCTGGAAACCAGCGGCGCCATGAGCATCGAATCGGTGGATACCCGCGTCAGCCGCGTAGTAGATCTGAAAACGCCGGATTCCAACGAGTCCGCACGGAATCTCTACGAGAACGTGGCATTTCTGACCCCCAATGATCAGGTTAAATTCGTCATTTGCAGCCGCGCCGACTACGAGTGGGCGCGCATGAAAATGGATGAATGTGGACTGACTGACAAGGTCGACGAGGTACTGTTTTCACCCTGCGCCGGAGAGTTGAGCCCTACCGATCTTGCGGACTGGATCGTCGAAGACAACCTGCCAGTGCGTTTTCAAGTACAACTGCACAAGATCCTTTGGGCCGATGAACCCGGCCGTTAAACCCCAAGCGCTGAACAACCGCTAACACATCCCAAGCGAGTGAATACTATGAATAAGCCAAAGGCCGTGGTACTTGTCTCCGGTGGTCTGGACTCCACGACAGTTCTGGCAATGGCCCAGCAACAAGGCTACGAGTGCTACACCATCAGCTTTGACTACGGCCAGCGTCACCGTGCTGAACTCAAGGCCGCGCGCCACACCGCTGAGGTTATGGGCGCCAAGGAGCACAAAGTCATCAGTCTGGACCTGCGCACCATAGGCGGTTCAGCACTGACCGACGACACCATTGATGTGCCGGAAGAAGAGCAGCAAGGCATTCCCATCACCTACGTACCGGCACGTAACACAGTATTTATGTCCATCGCCCTGGGTTGGGCCGAAGTCCTCGGTGCTCAGGATATCTTTGTGGGCGTCAACGCCGTCGACTACTCCGGCTATCCGGACTGCCGCCCCGAGTACATCGAAGCCTTTGAAACCATGGCCAACCTCGCCACCAGAGCCGGGGTAGAAGGCAACAAGCTGTCCATCCACGCCCCGCTGATGGATATGGGCAAGAACGACATCGTCACCTGGGGTGTTGCCAACGGCGTCGACTACAGCCTCACCGTCTCCTGCTACCAGGCCGACAACCAGGGCCGCGCCTGCGGCAAATGCGACAGTTGCCGCCTGCGCCGCGACGGTTTCCTGCAAGCCCGCCTAGAGGACCCAACACGCTACCAATAAACTAATCAGGCGGCGTTAAGCTATTGATAAGCCTAGTGAAATTCCGCTTAAAAAAAGTGTCATTAGACCTTAAAAAAAGGTTGTTTTTTACAAATAGATCATTAATATACGCAGCTCTTTCGGGTCGTTAGCTCAGTCGGTAGAGCAGTTGGCTTTTAACCAATTGGTCACTGGTTCGAATCCAGTACGACCCACCATATTTAAACAAAAAAGGCTCGCCATCGGCGGGCCTTTTTTGTTCCTACACATCCCGGCGCAGCCGCTACGCGGAGCGTGGAGTTG
>JALUYN010000225.1 GCA_027012915.1 Cellvibrionaceae bacterium | reverse complement strand
GAAGATCGCCGAACCATTGCTCTGGTCACGATTGGCGAACTGACCCGTTGGGTCTACCGCGAAGACGCCACGCTATTCTCTCTGCCACTGACGTCATACAACAACAAGGGCTTTGAAGGTATCAGCTACGATGCATCCAGAGACACCTTGACCATTGTCAACGAGAAGCGCCCACGTGCTATATACCAGGTAAGCGGCTTGATCACTCAGCAGCGTAACATTACGGTATCGAGTCCCTGGGACCTCGAGGACAATACATTGGGCAGCAGTGACTTCTCCGGTGTGCATTACAACGCCGATAGCAACAGTCTGCTGTTACTCAGCGACGAGTCCAACAAGATCAGTGAAGTTACCAGTGATGGCCAACTTCTGTCCGAGTATTCCTTCAATGGCGGGTGGCTGGACTTCAGTGACAAGGTACCCCAAGCTGAAGGCATTACCATGGATAACGAAGGCACTCTCTACGTACTCAGCGAACCCAATCTCCTGTATCGCATCCCTCAAAAGAGTTAGTGGCTGCGTACCGCTGCGTTTCCCAAAATACGCCCACAAAACAAGGCGTTATATTCTGATTTCTTTCCCTGTAGAGTACATGCGGCGATACCAAGGCCTGCGTACTACGCTCACAATTCCTAGAATCGTCTAGACTCAATGAAAGGATCTGGCACAGGAATACTGAGCCCTGCTATCGGCCTGTTCAGTAGCCCATCAAAATGGAAATATCATGACCCATACTCTGTTCCCCAAGGGACATCACAATCGACTGATTCATTCGTTTTGCCTTTTTGTACTGAGCCTGCTCCTGAGTGGCTGCATGGAAACTCCACAGACATCGATTAAGATCGCCATCAACCCCTGGCCCGGTTACGAATTCCTCTATCTCGCAGAGCAAAAAGGGTATTTTGAAGAAGAAGGGGCCAATATTGATATCATCCAACTTGAGTCTCTGGCGGACGCGCAACGGGCCTACACCAGCAACCGTGTTGACGGTCTGGCCAGCACTCTGATAGAAGCAGTCCAGGCCGAGCACTTGGGCGGTAAACCTCTGTCCGTAGTTTTGATCGCTGATTACTCCAACGGCGGAGACGTTATCGTCGCCGGAACAGAATACACAGATATAGCATCTCTAAAAGGCAAGACGGTCGGCTGTGAAGTATCGTCTCTGGGGCTGTTTGTGCTGCAGCGAGCTCTAAACAACGCCGGGATGACGCTCGACGACGTTACCATCATCAATACCGAGCAAAGCGAAGGCTTGAGCTCTTTGTCTGAAGGTAAGATCGATGCGTTTGTGACCTACCCTCCAAGCTCAATCGAGATTCTAAAACACGAGCAGTACCAGAAAATCTTCGACAGCTCGGAAATTCCCTTTGAAATTGTCGACACCCTCTCCATATCCAATAGTGTACTGGAACAGAAGCCGCAGCTACCGGCAAAGATCCACCGAGCCTGGCAAAAAGCCCTGGACTTTACCCAAGCAAACCCCGAAGAAGCCTACAACCTTATGGCCAAACGCGAGGGCATCTCTGCGGCCGAGTTTCAGGACGTCCTGAGTGATCTGGTGGTACTGTCTTACGAGGACCAACAACCGCTCTTCGAGAAGCAACAGCAATTCGAAAATTCCGTGCAAGCTGTATGCGAGGCTCTGGTGCATGCAGGCGCGTTGCAAATCGACTGCCAACAACAGAAGCCCCTGCTATGGCAGGGCGGTATATAGTACGGAAGCACAGTTCACTATGTTCGCTAATCGCTCAGGGTCTCTATCGTTCAAACTGACCTATCCAATGATTATCTTCACTCTGGTGATGGCCGCTTTTCTCAGTTACTACGCTTATCAAAGCAGCAACTATCTACTGGAAAAACTGGTGAAACAAGAAACCCAGGTCATTACTGAAAACCTGGTCATCATGGCTGAAGCCCAGAGCGACACCGGCGATATTCGCCGTACAATCAGCTCACTGAACACCCATACCGAAATCAAACAACTCACGCTGTTTCAGGAAACCTCGCAAACGGTATTGGCCGATATTCGCCGTGAACACATTGGTGCACATGTGGCCGATGTAGCTCACTCCGACAGTTTAGAACTGTTGCGAACCTACCAAAACCAAGGATATCGGCAGCCCTTATCGCGGTTTCAAGACAATTATTATCACCAAGTACTGAACATTAATCTGATCGACCCCGAGATCAACCGATTGCGCCCCCATACCCTGATTTTCAGTTATGACATGTCCGCAGAAATCAACTTCCTGCGGCAGCGCGCGTTTAACTCCCTCGCCATCACCATCCTCGGGTTGGCTGTAACGCTGTCGTTTGTATTTGCACTGCAACAAAAACAACTGATTCAACCACTGCGTCGCATGATCGACATTATCAAGCAGCAGGAGAATGAAGAGGCCCCTCTCCCCCTGCCCGCAGCTTCCAGCAACGAACTGGCAGAACTTTCGTCGAGCTATAACCGCTTGAATCAACTCAATCATGATCGCGAAAACCAGCTTAAAGAAACTCAGATAGATATCGACAACCTCGCCAATAAAACCCCATTTCTGCTTGCCTACATCGACAAACAACTGCGATACCGTTTTATCAACAACAACTATCGTGAGTGGTTTAATGTGCAAGACCAGGATATTCACGGCCTCAATGCACGCGATCTCACTGACAGCGATCTCTACGCTGAACTGCTGCCCCATTTTGAGCGTGCCCTGAGCGGTGAGGAATACACGTTCACCCTGGACCAACAGGACAACAACAGCGACGATGTCACACTGCAAATCAGCTTTTGGCCAGATCGCAAAGAGG
>JALUYN010000224.1 GCA_027012915.1 Cellvibrionaceae bacterium | reverse complement strand
GCGGTCCAATCAAAACCTGCTCCGCAGGAGCACTCACCGCAACCCTGCCGCCAAGGTCCTGCAAGAATTTCCCAGCAACTTCGCTATATCGGTGAAACGCTTCTTGGCCAGAAATTTCGGCGGCGCTGGTTCCAAATTCCGGATCGCCAGGTTGATAATTTGCAGCATCATTGAATTCGAAGAGATTGAGCACGGCCAACGGCGTATCAGTCGGCAGCGACACGAGCTTGGCGAGTTGGTCTTCGCTTGGTTCGAGCTTCTGTTCCATGCTCAATTAGTCCCACGATAACTTCTGAATTCCAACATGTATCGCATTCGCAGAGGGATGTCCCCTATTGACCCAAAGCGGACATAAGGTGAGTGTCTTAGGTGGGGCGAGTTTAGGACTCTCAGATCAATTGAGTATTGATGCAACCGCTGCTAAAAACTGATCTATGTCCGAAGAGCTTGAATACCTGTTTCATGTCCACAAAACCGTTCCCCTTTGGAGATTAGTCATTAGCAAGACAAAAGGGTTTCCCGAAGAAACCACTGCTGAAGAATGGCGATTTACGAGGGCGCGTACAGCGGACGACACAAATGTTGAAGTTCGAGAAATGATCGAAGCTGACGGCTACAGTCTCTTTAAAGTTGGTGGTACTTTCGCTGATGTGAACCGTGATCGCACGAACATCGAATAGATCACAAGCTTTTGCCTTAGAGGCGGCTTGCTGAGAAGTTATAATTGCTTTTTCCCAAGGCCGATCTTCTTCGCTAACGCCGAACGTCGTTTCGCGTACTCTGGCGCCGTCATAGGATAATCTGAAGGCAGTCCCCAGCGCTTACGATACTCATCCGGCGTCAGGTTGTGTCGTGTCCGCAAATATCGCTTAAGCATTTTCAACTTAGCACCATCCTCCAGGCACACGATGTAATCGGGCGTCACCGATTTCTTGATAGGAACAGCCGGTTCTAGCTGTTCAGGGGCTGGATCACCGGATACCATCTTTAGCAGGGTCGAGTGAACTGACGCCATTAAATCAGGCAATTGCGTCTTGCTGATTGAGTTCTTACTAACGAAGGCCGAAACAATCTCTGTCGTGGCGTCTAGTAGCTCTATTTCTTTGATGTCATCCGTCATCCACGAGGTCTAGTTTGGATGCGCGTCAGAGTCGAATCTCACAATCAGTTTGGGTCTAAGGTCCCTAGCCTCCAAACTCACGCTCTCGAAGGGCGAATACCCAAGAGGAAAAAAACGAACCGATTTTGGTGTTTAGCGTGTTTTGTGATTCGACGCAGAAGCATGCATATCCCCGTTTCCTTATCGCCGAGACCATGGATCAGACTCAATTAAATTTAATGCGTTATGTCGGAGACGAAGCATACAGGTTTTGATAAGAGTCCTTTAGGGCCGCTCTTTGTCGCTTAGGTCAGAGGCCGTTTTGGGGCGAGTTGAAGCTTCCTAAACAATGTCTCTCTGGGCGTCAAACCGGACATTCCAACACAAAAGAGCCCGCTGCACCTTAGAAGGTTCAGCGGGCCAGTTAACTCGATGTTTCGGGAGGAAACAGCGTTCACGTATATTGAGAGATTTTTTTTAAATGCTTTCCGATATACGGGAGATTCATCTGAGATTCCGCGCCCCTGCACGCTAATGATGCAGCAGCAGCCCAATGAGTCGTATAATTGCCTGATCTCGCGTCCGCATTCGGCGGTAACAGACATAAGCCCCGCATGGTTCGCCCAGCGGGGCTTTTTGCGTCGTGAATCTTTAGTAAAACGGCAACACAGGCGTCATGGAACCGTGGTCATAGAGGCATGCGTCAGCGGCGCACCTCCTAGATTTCCGCCGCTAAAGGGGACGCACTTCATTCCATCGCGTGGCCCGTTGACTGCTTTATGTGGTCAGCGGGCTTTTTTGTGCCAGAGGCCGGTCTGGGGCGATTTTAAGACGCTGCTCTAAACTTCATTTAATCCGAGGATATCTGCTTCATGCCGTTGTAATCCGCATAGTCTGTATGCGAAGCAACAAGGCAGTCTTGTACGGAGATAACCGTAACGATCGCGCTTTTGTAAGTGATGGGATGCGGTTGTCCGGCAAACGTAAAGACCGCGTCTCCGACGAAAACGACCTGCCCGCTAGATTCATAAGTTCGGTCCAGATCGTATCTAGCGTCTATAAGATTTCCTTCCAAAGAAGAGATAAAAGCCAGCACGTCAGCCTTTCCCTGATATTCAACCGGGATCGCTATGTTTGGCGCATTCAAAGATGTTGGATCTATGAATACAACGTCAGGAGAATACATTTTCTCAAGCGTTTGCATATCTAGCTGGGTGTAGGCCTCAAGATATTGATAAGCAGTCTGCATTGCACACGCGTTGGGCTCTTTTTCAGAGTGCGCGCTCTTGGCGCACAATATCGCTAGCGCTGCGAGTGTCACACCGAACGCGGCTTTTATTAGGGCCATTCGTTTATCCTTTAGTGCTGAGCTGAACTTGAGAAGACGTTGATCAGCAACACGCCTGCGAGGATAAACCCGATGCCCAGCACTGCGGGCAGATCGAGTTTTTGAGCGAAAACGACGAGGCCAATCAGCGAAACGAGTACAATGCCTGCGCCGGCCCAAATTGCGTAGGCAATGCCGACGGGTAGAACCCTTAATGTGAGTGACAACAGATACATTGAGAGCGTCAGACTGAGAACCGCAAAACCAGTCGGAATAGGTTTCGTAAACCCGTCTGCATATTTTAAAGCCGTCGTGGCCAAGACTTCAGTGACAATTGCCAATGATAGAAACAACCAATGCATACTCAATCTGCCTCGATGAGCGTTATGATTGCCGATGAAATCCTCGCGCACATACGATCAATCTCAGCCCGCCTGTTACCGGCTTGAATGCTTTGGAGTTGCAATACTGCTCCATCGAACAGTGCAACAATGACCGACGTTAACTCCGGTTGATCATTTTTCGAGCGCTTAGCTGCGAGTTGAGTTAAGGCATCACCAACAGAGTTGAAAGTCGCACCATATCCGGATGACAGCAAAGTTTGGAACTTGGTGTCCGTTAAGGCCAGGAAACCGGTGATCAGGTACAGTTGTCCCGCGGCACCTGAGAAATGGTACAGAAGCTTCGACACTACGTTGAAGACGCTCGTATCTATATCTTCTTCTGACCAATCGACATCGCTGAGCGTGAGGAGGTTCGATTCAAATTCCGCCTCAATAACAGATGCAACCAAGTCTTCCTTTGTTGGGAAGTAATACTGAAGATTACCGATAGAGATCCCGACCGTTTTGGCCACGTCCCGGACCGATAGGCCCGCATAGCCTAGCGTGAGAAGTCTCTTTCGTGCCGCATTCAGAATTTCGTCTTTTCGAAGCGCGCCTTTGTTGGATGTAGTGACCATCTATATTCCTTTTCTAGTGCATTGACCTAATATACATGACGGTGTAGGTCAATGCACTAATTTATGAAAGGGCAAGAAATGTCACCAAAAGAAGAAAAGGCCTTCGCGTTCTCACTGACACCAAAATTTGCTTGGCCATCTATTGGCTTAGTTTTCGCGCTGATCGTCGCACAAAACTCCTTGGCCTTTGCGGCATTCTATGGATGGGTATCGTACTGGATCGCAGCACCTTTGCTGGGAGTGATCGCGTTCTGGTGGTACACACCCGTTCACGAAAGCATTCATAAGAACTTTGGGCGAGGAAGGTTCGCTGAAGCCATGCACCTCGTGGCAGGTTGGTGGGGCTCGACAACCCTGTTCAACACTTTCCCGATTATGAGAAAAACGCATTTACTCCACCACAGTCATGTCAACGGCCCTGATGATCCCGATAAGATGCTTGTGGGTGGAAGCTTTACGCGTCTCGTCGGTGTGACTTTTTTAGCCGCCACTCTGTACATCATCCCATACTTTATCGTCGAACGCATTCCAGGTGCTGATTACGGTAATGCGCGGAAAAACCTGTCTAAAAGAGAATACAGAATGCATTGGATTGCCGTCCATTTGATGCAGTCCATGATACCGATTTGCATCTATTTTGGATATGGGTGGGATCTCTTCGCTCTCTTTCTCGCGCCGAGCTTCATCGGGGCCTTTTTGCTCGCAGTGTTCTTGCAGTGGGCACCGCATGCTCCGTTTGAAGGAACCGGAAGGTATAACAATTCAAGGGCGAGCGACTGGAAAGCCGGAGATTTCCTTCTGCTCGGTCAAAACTTACACCTTGTGCACCACCTATGGCCGTCTGTTCCTTTTTATAATTATCGCCCCCTTTTTGAAGGACTACGAGCGCATTTGATAGAGAAGGAAGCGCGAATAGAGGGATTTTGGATTGAAGCTGAGGCACCTATTGCCTCTGAACCTGAAAGTGCGAGGGCCGTTTCATGAAGATATCACTCTCTGACCCGGGCATACTTAACCCGAAGCGTCCAAAAATTCGGTATCGTCCGCTACAAGCCTTGAGCGGAATGAGGAAGCTGATTCAGGACAAAGAAGATACAAGCCAAGTTTTCCGTGTGATGGACGCGCTAAATGGTGACTTCACACTGAAAGACTTGCGACGTTTCGCTCAGACAAAAAATGGAGAGGCACGGATACGTGAACGCAAGGCGTTGCCGCCAATACTGGATGATCACGACCGCCTTAAACGTTATCCAAGTGGAAGTGTTGCGGAGGCTTATGTCACATTCATGGAGGCAGAAGGCCTATCGGCGAAGGGATTGGTTGAGGAATCCGAACGCTATTATGGAGAGGGTTATGACGATCTCGTCCAATGGTTTGAAGACCGCAAACGAGATATGCATGATCTCTTTCATGTTTTAACGGGATATGGGCGTGACCCGCTCGGCGAAGCGGCCCTCTTGGCATTCTCTTACGGGCAGGACCGAGGTGGGTTAGGCGTTATTTTTACGGCGTATATGTCATGTCGCGAACTGAAATCAATCCTGCCGTCGTCTGTTGATGTTATGGCATGCTTCCGTGAAGGGCGAGAAAACGGTCATGCCGCTTGTGAACTTATTGGAGAGAGTGTTGTTCACCTGTTATCAGAGCCGTTAGAAGATGCGCGCCAGCGCTTATGCATTCAATCGCCTAAACTGTATTTAGAAACCGTCGAGCGCCTAGGTCAATCTGGAGTGGATATCTACGACGTTCTATCTTGACTAGATAAGCAAGTCGGCAGCGTCCGGTTTAGGGCGTCTTAAGTCGCTGGCTCAATGTCTGCTTCGACAACTAAAGCCAATTTTAGATGGGAGCGTGGTTCGATTGTTCCGCTCACTCCGAATATCATTGAGACAACATCGCGTTTCTGATTAT
>JALUYN010000223.1 GCA_027012915.1 Cellvibrionaceae bacterium | reverse complement strand
GGTCGGCGCTGGCGTCGTTACCGACATTAGTAAGTAAGAGAGGGGACCATACGTGGCAACTCAAAGTATTCGTATACGTCTGAAGGCTTTCGATCACCGCATTCTTGATAAGAGTGCAGCAGATATCGTAGCTACAGCAAAACGCACTGGTGCTGAAGTACGCGGACCAATTCCGATTCCTACCAAGATTCGGAAATTCTGTGTCATCAAATCACCACATAAATACAAGGATTCTCGTGAACAGTTTGAGATCCGTACGCATAAGCGTTTGCTGGACATTGAAAAACCGACTCCACAAACGGTGGACGCGCTGATGAAGCTCGATCTGCCGTCTGGTGTGGATGTCGAGATCAAGCTTTAAGCGGGAGATAAGCATGAGTGTTGGATTAATTGCCCGTAAAGCGGGTATGACACAGATTTTTACAGAAGATGGTGCTGCCATTGCTGTAACTGTTCTGAATGTTGAGCCGTGCACAGTGATTGCACGCCGAAGTGCAGACAAGGATGGCTATGATGCCGTTCAGGTTGGTTTTGGTAAGGCCAAACGCGTTGAATCGCGTGCCATGCAAGGTCATTTTGCCAAGCAGGGTCAGGAAGCTACTGGTGGACTGAAAGAATTTCGCGTCGCAGCCGATGCTGAATATGAACTTGGTCAGCAGTTGAAAGCCTCCGTATTTTCAGCCGGTCAGAAGATCGATATTTCCGGAACCTCCAAGGGTCGCGGTTTTGCCGGTGTCATGAAACGTTATGACTTTGCTGGTGGTCGCGCTACCCATGGTGCTGAAAAAGTGCATCGTCAGATGGGTTCTACCGGTCAGTGCCAATGGCCTGGTCGTGTATTCCCAGGTAAAAAAATGCCGGGTCATTATGGCAATAAACGCATTACCACCCAGAATCTGGAAGTGGTGCGTATCGATGAAGAGCAGAATCGCATTCTGGTCAGAGGTGCTGTCCCCGGTTCGAAAAATGGACTGGTTGAATTGCGTCCTGCGGTAAAGGGAGCGTAAGATGTCATCCATTGCTATTGTAGATCAGAGTAATAAAGAAGTTGGAACGCGTGATCTGAACCCGGCGGTATTTGGCCTCGATTCAGATGATGGTTTTGTTCACCGTGTGTATGCATCGCTGGCACTCGCACAGCGCGGTGGTACATCTGCCGTGAAGGATCGATCCGAAGTGTCCGGTGGCGGCAAAAAGCCATTCAAGCAGAAAGGTACTGGTCGTGCACGTCAGGGTTCTACTCGTGCAGCGCAGATGCGCCACGGCGGTACGGCTCACGGCCCGAATGCCAACACCAGTTTTGATTCCCGCGTCAACAAGAAAGAGCGTCGTCGCGCACTGTGTCTGGTGCTGTCGGATTGTGTACGTCAGGGCAAGCTGACGGTTGTTGATAAGCTTGAGCTGTCTGAAGTCAAGACCAAGGGTTTTGTTGCAGTTCAGGCTGCGCTGAATGCGGATTCCGGTTTGTTTGTATTGGCAGAAGCTGATGCCAACGTTCAATTATCCAGCCGCAATATTCCGAACACATCGGTAGTTCTTGATGGTCAGGTGAATATTCATAATCTGCTCAAGAGCAGACATGTGATTCTGACAGCTGCGGCTGTGGATCATCTTGAGGAGCGTTTGTCATGAGTGCAAAAACGACTGCAAACATCAATCACTTTAACGTGTTGCATCAGCCTGTCTTTACTGAAAAAAGTTATGCGGGCACCGGTGCATCCAATCAATACACATTTCGTGTGGCACGTACTGCAACCAAGACCCAGGTCAAGGCCGCTATCGAAGCGATCTTTGAAGTTCATGTGGACAAGGTGCAGGTAATCAATATGCCATCCAAGCCTAAACGTCGTGGTGCTACCACGGGTACCCGTTCCGGTTATCGCAAGGCTGTGGTTCGTTTGGCTGAAGGCCAATCGCTTGAAATGGCAGAAGAGGTATAAACGATGGCTTTGAAGGCATTAAAACCAACAAGCAACGGCAATCGCGGCCGCGTTGGTGTAGTTCATGATGGACTGCACAAGGGCGCGCCCGAAAAAAGCCTAACCAAGGGTTTAACCAAATCCGGTGGTCGCAACAATAATGGACGCGTCACATCGTTCCATCGTGGCGGTGGTCACAAGCGTCTGTATCGCACGGTTGATTTCAAGCGTGACAATTTCGGAATCGAAGGTAAGGTTGCGCGCCTTGAATATGATCCCAATCGCACAGCACATTTGGCGTTGGTGGTTTATAGCAATGGTGACAAGCGTTATATCCTTGCTCCTCAGGGTTTGCGTCCGGGCGATATTATCAGTTCCGGTCCAGATGCAGAAATTCGTCCGGGTTGTACATTGCCGCTGTCCAGTATCCGTGTGGGCACACAGTTGCACAATATCGAGATGAAACCAGGCAAGGGCGGCCAAATGGCTCGCAGTGCCGGTGCTTCTATTCAGTTGATGGGTAAGGAAGGCGGTAAAGCTATCCTGAAGATGCCATCCGGCGAATTCCGTCGTGTTGACATCCGTTGTCTGGCCAGTATTGGTGTGTTGGGTAATGCTGATCATTCCAACCGCAAAGTTGGCAAGGCTGGTCGTTCACGCTGGTTGGGCGTACGTCCAAACGTGCGTGGTGTGGTCATGAATCCAGTTGATCACCCGCATGGTGGTGGTGAAGGCCGTACATCCGGTGGCCGTCATCCGGTAACCCCTTGGGGTGTACCAACAAAGGGTCACAAGACCCGTGCTAAGAACAAGGCGTCGAATCGTGAAATTATTCGCCGCCGCAATCAGAAGTGAGGTAGGACATGGCGCGCTCATTAAAGAAAGGC
>JALUYN010000222.1 GCA_027012915.1 Cellvibrionaceae bacterium | reverse complement strand
CGAGCACATATAACGCTGATGAAACCCCTTCATGGTAGGTATATGCGCTTCAAAGTCTTCGACTGGTGCACTCATATCATCGTCGCAGATAGAAGCCCCCATATCGCCTGAGAACAGTATTCCACTCTTACTATCAAAGAACTGGAAATTACCTACCGAATGAAGAAAGTGTGCGGGAATAGCATAGATACGACTCTCACCAAGATTTATATAACCGCCCTTGTCTGGCAGAGGCACCAAACGACTCTCAAACTTGGTACCGTTGTGATCCTGCATATAATTTGGCGCGAGGTGGGGTAAAAAACGGGCCCAGAGCTTAGAACATACTACCCTGGCATCCGTCTGCAACATCCAGCGGCCCAACGAGGAAATAATATCCGGATCCTGGTGCGAAGCTAAAATGTAATCGAGACTTTTAAGCTCGGTGTGCTTGGAAACTTCGATGCTCAGAGGGGCATAAGTTAAGTCGCCACCTGGATCAATTATCGCTTCATGAGTGCCATCGATGATCAAAAATTGGTTCGACTGAATACCCGAACCCTTGACCAGATCCGCATACATCAAACATTTGTGAGTGCCATCGTCGTATAGAGTTATTGCTTTTGAGCCAAACACATTGCTATCCCGTCGTATAAAAAGAGCGCTATGTTACACAGTTATAAAGTGGTAATTATTGACTGACAACAAACAACGAAAAAAAGTGTCATCACTCTCAACATTATTCAACGTTGCTTCACTGGCCGCCAACGCCTATCCACAAGTTCGCTTAACAACTCTTTCAACAATATGTGGATAACTCACTCCAGCCCTTTTATAACGGGGCCTTCTGTAAAATGGCTACTAATTGTGCGCAATAGCCTCGTCTCAGTCACAGTTCTCAGTTTGCATACACAGTGACTATTTGTGCTGCAAACTGATACCGACCGTAGAGACAAATACTAGAACTGGACGCTGAGTAAAATGGTTTCATCATCGGGACATTTCCATCGCAATCGATGCTTACTATTCGCCTCAAGCAAAAGATAATCGCCGGCTTTCACTTCAATGGCTCGTTCATTATCAGATTCGAGCACTACAAATCCCTGAACTAACATCAACCACTGGGCGCGCTTGCGTCGCAACCATTGAGCCTCATCGGAGGAGCTACTGTTAAGCACGATTCGCTCAATGCGAAAGTCGGAGTGATCGAGCAATTTGTCAAACAATTCACCGCGAAACACACCGGGAAAGCCACTAAAGATATTATTCACTGCCATATCTCTCGCCGATCGCCTAACACTGTGACGAGCGCGCGATACGCTGAGAGCAGGCCTTGAGACACAGAGCCTTTACACTGTCTCTTGACGAGCTATTCAAACACCGCAAGTCTTCAGCACACAAGAACCCACGAGCCATCAGATCCTGCAGTTTGTTGGCGGCGATTTCTAACTGAACCGTGGAACCATCACCGACTAAACTCATCGTGCGCTCCCGGCCTTGACACCTGATTGCCTACAGCCCTCTTCTACTGATGCTGCGGTCTTGTACGTTTCCTGAGCATTCAAGCGTCGCCTTAACTTTTGTTGAAAGCGACGAAAGCGCTTTTGACTCTTGGCATCACAACTCATCACAATCTCCTTCTTCTGTGGCTTTCCGCCATCCCCCAAGAGCAAATACAGCGACTCGGGATGGAGAATCATTTTAATGATAATGATTCTCATTTCAAGAGCAAAAAGGAGATCTGTGACAAGTTGAAGCTATAGGCTCTTACTGACTACCTCGTAGACATCCTTTGAAAGATCTTCAGTGGATTCGATTCGCTGTAATGCTGATCGCATCAACTGTTGGCGCTGTTGATTGTACTTGCGCCATTTGGTCAAAGGCGTAATCAGTCGAGAGGCTATCTGTGGATTTGACTCGTTCAGAGCGATGATCTGATCGGCCAGAAACTCGTAACCCGCACCGCTGGTATCGTGAAAGTTGATGGGATTGTTGTTGCAAAACGCCCCAATTAACGAGCGCACCTTATTGGGATTATTGATATCGAATGCAGGATGCTCCATTAGCCGTTTAACCCGCTCAAGACCTCCAGGCAAGCTACAAGTGGCCTGGGTCATCAACCACTGATTTACCACCAATGCTTCCTGCTGCCACTGCTGGTAGAAATCTGCTAGCAATTCTTTGGCGAGCTCCCCAGCACGTGGATGATCGCTATTGACCACGCCGGTAAGTGCCGCCATGGTATCGGTCATATTATTTGCCTCACGGTATTGCTGACGAGCCAGACTGATACCCAACTCGTCGTCTAAGCACAGGAGATATGACAGGCAACTGTTTCGCAGTGATCGTTGAGCAATCTGCTCTGCGACGGGTTGGTACTGCTGCTGAGTATTGTTCTCTGCAAAACATTCGGACAGCTCAAACTTGAGCGCTTCTGCCAATTGCTTTTTAACGCTCTGGCGAGCGACGTGAATCGCTTCCACGTCCACTTCATCAGCCAACTCACTGAGATAGGCCTCAGACGGCAGCTGTAGCATTAACGCCACCATAGCCTTGTCTATTGCCCTATCGCTAAGCAAAGTTCGGTAAGCCTGGACCAGGCGCTGATCGACTGATGTATCGCGGTCGTTATTGAACGCTTTGATAGCGTCATCAATAACCGCAACCGCCAGTTGCTGAACAGCATCCCAGCGGCTAAAACCGTCTTCTTCGGCGACAGCAAGTCGCTGCAAATCATCGCGACTGTAGTTGTAACGCCATTTTACCGGTGCAGAGAACCCCCTAAACAATGCGGGCACCGGACGCTCGCGCACATTGCTAAAAACGAATTCCTGCTCAGCCTCTTTGAGTCGCAATACACAGTGGGTATTGTCCTCGGTATCGGCGTTGATCTCTTCGTCTTTCAGCTGTAGAGGAAGATGCCCGGCGTCACCAAGCAAACCCAAAGCCACTGGAATCAAAAGCGGTTGCTTTTGCTCCGCAGTCATATCAGGCGTGTCCGGCTGAATCTGTTTAAAGCGTATTCTGTATTCACCAGAATCCTCGTTGTAGTCATCCTCCACCACAACGGTGGGCGTGCCGGCTTGAGAATACCAACGCTTGAATTGTCCCAAGTCTTCACCGGATGCATCTTCCATCGCCAGAACAAAATCATCAATCGTTGCGGCCTGTCCATCGTGGCGCTCGAAATACAAATCGCTTCCCGCACGAAATTGTTCTGCCCCCAGCAGGGTATGAATCATGCGCACAACTTCAGCACCCTTCTCGTAAATTGTCAGGGTATAAAAATTGGATATCTCGATAAACGATGCCGGTTGCACCGGATGCGCCATAGGCCCGCCGTCTTCAGCAAACTGCATGGTACGCAGCAGGGTGGCATCTTCGACACGTTTTACTGTGCGAGAATTAAGATCTGCCGAAAATTCAGCATCGCGAAATACAGTAAACCCCTCTTTGAGGCTTAGCTGGAACCAGTCGCGACAGGTCACTCGATTACCAGACCAATTGTGGAAATACTCGTGAGCAACCACGGCCTCAACGCGCTGAAAGCCAACATCGGTGGTGGTCTCAGGTTTCGCCAGCACGCAGGAGGTATTGAATATATTCAATCCCTTGTTTTCCATTGCTCCCATATTAAAGTCATCTACTGCGACGATCATGTAGATGTCCAGATCGTATTCACGACCATAAACCTCTTCGTCCCAACGCATGGCGTTTTTCAGGGACTGCATGGCATGATCGCACTTATCCAGATCCTTAGTCTCTACAAAAATCTGCAGATCTACACTGCGGCCACTACAGGTTGTAAATTTGTCTTCGACCACAGCGAGGTCACCGGCCACCAAGGCAAACAGATAAGCCGGTTTTCTGAAAGGGTCATGCCAGACCGCATAGTGCCGACCATCATCCATTTCACCGCGGTCGATTGCATTACCGTTGGACAACAGAACGGGGAACTCTGCCTTATTACCGATTACAGTAGTAGTAAACTCGCTTTGAACATCGGGACGATCCAGATAGTAGGTTATCTTTCGAAAACCCTCTGCCTCACACTGAGTACAGTACATTGTCCGGGACTTGTAGAGTCCCTCCAGCGATGTATTGGCAACCGGGTTGATCAATACTTGTGTTTGCAACTCAAATACATCTGCAACGTTCGATACGGTCAGATCATTTTCTGACACTCGATAGCGAGATTTATCCAAAGCAATACCATCGATAGAAATTGCTTCAAGCTGCATTTCCTGACCGTGCAAAACCAAATCCGCGGCGTTATTCTCACTTTCGGGATTACGCCGAACACTCAAGTTCGCCGTTACTCGGGTACGTTCCGCATCAAGCTCAAACTTGAGTTGCGTTCTATCGATTAAAAAATCTGGGACCTGATAATCTTTCAGAAAAATAGCTGCAGGTTTTGAATCGGTCATAGTGAAATCTTTATTTGAGTTACATTAAAAAGTAGGTGCAATGACACCGGGCTAGTCGGCAATACTCACGTTAACCTGATAGGCACCGAATTTTCGGATATTGATAGCACCGGTATCGAGCAACAGATACTGACCTCTGATCCCCTGAAGTACACCTTCAACCACGGGAGTCTTATCCAGGTTATGGGTTTTAACCTTGTCTGCATATTGCTCTACGGGATAGTGAAATTCATACAGCTCACCATCGTAAATTGGTTCAACAGCAGTAATGCCATAGTGATCCTGCAACTCATTGATTGAGTTCCAGGTCTTTTCGAAAAGTTCGTCTCGCAGAGCTTCAAGATCTACCGGCTCACCCTCGCCTTTCAACAGTGCTCGCCAATTGGTTCTGTCGCCAACGTGCTCGCGAAATGCGTCCTCTACGAAGCCTGACAGCTGTCGAGTTGCGACACGAAAGATGGGTAAAGCCTGGGTCGCCCCCTGATCCATCCATCGAGTGGGTACCTGGTTCATACGCGTAATTCCCACTTTGATACCGGATGAATTGGCAAGGTAGACAATGTGATCGGTCATACAAAACTGGCGCGCCCATTCCGGCTCTCGGCAAGTGCCCGCATCGAAATGGCACCGTTCAGGACTCATAATACAGCTGTCGCACTGTGCCAACTTTTTGAAACAGGGATAACAGAAGCCCTGACTAAAACTCTTTTTGGTTTTGCGTCCGCAGTGACAGCAGCGTATTTCACCGTCAAAGCGAAGACTGATTTTTCGCCCCAACAGTTCATTCACAGGAACTCGATTGTCATCGAGAACCAATTGATACTGAACATTGCAACCAGAATCAGCAGAGCAGTGTTCGGTGGCCATTTTTTGTAAGTGGCCTTGGTATTCAGACATTGACTACGCCCTCTGGCCTATTGCCATTTCAAGGGCTTCTCACCCTCTGGTTCGGCAACATCTCCCTCACCGCCGCAGTGACTGTGAGGTTTGGGTGGAATATAACCAGTGCGCTGATCCTCCGGGACATGATTATGCTCATAGGCAATTACCGCCTGCATACAGAGTTCCTTTTGCTCTTGGGTCAATTTCTCACCATTGCCCCATTTACCCAACTCAATAGCCGTTTTTAAATTTTCATACACCTCAGGCGTAATGGAATCGAGCAGCTGTTTAAAATCCATAACTCTATCTACCTATATACGATTTCGAACGTCGGGCAGTCGCCAGAAGTATCCGAGCACTAACCCACTAACCAAACCGGCAGCATGCGCGCCATTAGCCACACTACCGTCAATAAATACATTCAGCGCACCACTAAAGCCCAGCGCCAACCAGAACAACAAAAAGCCGAAAATGGCCGGCTGAATCTGCAATGGCCCACCAGGAGCGCGTTTTTGCATAACCCAGACAAAACCAAGCAAGCCGTATACGACTCCCGAAAGACCGCCAAACAACGCAGGTCCAGACCAGAAGTACTGCACGACGTTGCTGAAAATACCTGTAATCAGCAACACATTGAGATAGCTGCCCATACCACAGTAGAACTCGATACGACGACCGAACTCCCATACCCAAAGGCTGTTAAACACCAGATGCAGTACGCTGAAATGCAGAAACACCGGCGTCAAAAGTCGCCAAAATTGGCCAGACTGAAACGCCTCCGAAACACTGCCCCAGCCGAGTCCCTTGCCAGTTAATTCCAGCGGTTGGAACGTCAACCACTGAATCAGCCACAGCCATTGAAACTCCATCGCCAGATAGCCGACGACGGCCAACGCAATAGCGATCAAAGTCACGGGAAAGCGATTCGCCAAGCTGAGCAAGCCGAGAGTGGAATGGCTGGCGCTGCCCGCCACATCGATACCGGAATTGAAACTGCCCTGGAATGCCGCATCAGAAAAATCAATATTACGAAGCCATTGTCGCAGTGGCTCAATTTGAGTTTCATCGGCAACCCACAAACACTGACCGTTGGCCTCTTCCGTTATCCGATAGACAACCTGATGACGCTGTAACTCCAACATCAAGGGAGCCAGATTCATATTCAACGGA
This sequence comes from Cellvibrionaceae bacterium, assembly GCA_027012915.1. The sequence goes on along the minus strand of JALUYN010000222.1, from coordinate 8,988 downwards.
AAGTGTTGTACCCGATGCCAGCTCAATTCACACCCCTGGTTCGGTTTCCGGGTCAACATAGACCCACTTAAAGTGTTCTTCAAGCAGCGAGCTTTCGCCACTGAACTGATACGCTGTCAGTCGCCCAAAATTCACCGCGCTGTAATCAAGACAGGCAACGTTATGCAACAGAGGTTTGGGTTTTCCCTTCAACCAGTAGTGACCAAAGAAAACTGGCGGCGCATCTTCGGCATAGTGAACGAGGTTCGACTTTTCGGCATGACAAATGGGATGATCCGCGAGATCGTAGGGTAAAGGATCTGGCTGGAACACCACATCGCCATAAGTCTTGGGGGTTTCTGACCAGAATTTGGTTCGAAAGAAACGTCGGATAAAACCATCTTTACCCGTTACTTTTAGACCATCAGGCAACTTCATACTGGTGCCGCGCGTTAGTCTGTCCACAACTCGATGCTCGAGGCTGTCACCAGCCAAGGCCTTAGTGATGAAGTCGTCAGTCAGGTATGAGGTGTGGTAGCGATCTTTGTACTCGTCAATCAAAGCCTGATCCCAGCAAGCATGGACCGCGCGAAACCCTTCACCCTCGTAGAACAGCGACAAACCAGTAAACCAGAGCGTATAGTGACGCCATTCCTCGGGGTGAGACCGGAACTGCTCAAGGGTTTCTCCCATCAGACGATAGAGTCGCTCGGACATCACGTCTCGATCCCCCGTCTCGACATAGGCCTGCAGCTTCTCAGCGTTACGAATGGCATTGAACTCGTGATTACCGATGATCACATGAGCCTCACCAGCCCGCTCCATTGCGTAAATCAAGCCCAGGGTTTCACGGATTTTTGGACCGCGATCAATCAAGTCCCCCAAAAAAATGGCTTTACGCTCTGGATGCTTGAAAACTCCGTTAATGGACTGATAACCCAGGCGTGACAACAAACGCAACAATGCATCATGGCAACCGTGAATGTCGCCAATGATGTCGTATCCGGGCTTGCTATCAGAATTAATCACGACGTAACTTATTCACCCAGGTGGCTGCCCCACCCCAACTTGGTGCGACAGGTTTCGTAAAAATTGTGATTCAGCGGGTGAATCAGATTCAGCTTGTGTGGCTTCTTATGAATGTGAATATCATCACCCGGATTGGTCACCACATGATTTTGACCATCAAAAGTTACATGGGGGTGAGCGCTATTGTGTTCGCCCACCAAAATGCGAATTTCACTGCTGCCGTCAATAACAATGGGCCGACTGCTCAGTGTATGGGGGTTCATGGGCACAATCACAATGGCATCGAGTTTGGGGTGCATAATCGGGCCACCGCCACTCAATGCATAGGCAGTCGATCCCGTGGGTGTAGAGATAATCAGACCATCGGACCGCTGACTGTAGACAAATTGGCCATCGATATAGAGCTCAAACTCAATCATGCGCACAAATTTGCCGGGGTGAATTACTACGTCGTTCAAGGCATCGCCACCGCCAAGCAAGGCAGTGCCGCGCATGACAGAGGTTTCCAGGAGGAAGCGTGACTCCATCATGTACTTACCACTGAGTACTTCTTCGCACTTTTCCTCAATTTCTTCTGGTTTGATATCCGTTAGAAAGCCCAAACGGCCACGATTCACACCCAGCAGCGGCACATTGTATTTTGACAGTGATCGGGCTGCGCCAAGCAAACTGCCATCGCCGCCGACCACGATCACCAGATCACAGCGCTTACCCAGCTCTTCGCTGCTGGAAACCGTTAATGTGTGCCCCGGTAACGATTCGGCAGTACTTTCCTCAAGTACCACCTCTACACCGGCGCTCTGCAGGTAGCGGATCAGACGTTTTAAACTGTAGAGCGCATGTTCACTGCCCTGACGGCCGACCAGCCCAATGATGTTGAATTCCGACATAGAGGATATCTGTGTTAATCAATTAAGGTTGGCTATTATACCCCGGAAGCCATTCACCAAGGCAACGCCATGCTCCCCCCCTATCGCAATCCCGATTTAGATCCGCTCATCCGAACCCTGTCCTGGTGTGTAGGTTCGCGATCGCTGGTGGATATTCCTTCACCGCTAAATATGTCGCTGCCCGAGTTCAATGAAACCATCGAGATCATCGACGAAAGCGAATCTGCTCAGTTGCCCGCCCTAATTAAAACGCTATGCGACGACCCTACTCCCCTCAAAGACTGGTTGGAACGCGGTAAATCCCAACGATTAGGCCATCGCTTCGAGCACTTTTGGCATTTCTACTGGTTGCAGTACCGTGAAGCTAAAGACTGTGTATTTAATCGACAAATCTGCCGCGAGGGGAAGACACTTGGCGAATTGGACGCAGTTTTCTATCGGGGTGCCGGTCACCCGGTGGAGCACGTGGAACTGGCCTACAAGTTCTATCTAGGCTGGCCCCAAGCAACAATCGAAGCTCAGCAATCGGGGCACAACTGGATTGGCCCCAATGCGCGCGACAGGCTTGATTTGAAGCTTAAGCAAATGTCCGAAAAGCAACTGAAAATGCTGGACGACTCAAATCAGCATCTACCTGCCCATTGGCGCCATCAAGGTTATCAACCAAAGCTTCTGATGAAGGGGTGGCTCTTCTACCCACTGGCAGAAACGCTGATGCCGCCGAACACCGCCTCACGTCAACATAATCGTGGTTACTGGCTAAAGCACTCACAATTAGACTTGCTCCCACGTGACAAACCATGGCTTATATTGCCGCGCAAGAGATGGCTGGAATGGACCTTATTTAAGCCAGAACATCTCAATAGTGAGTGCCACCTGGTGAACACCAAAACACTTAAGGACCGCCTAGGTGCCGCCCAGGATGCAGGGGAAAAAGCGATTATGTTTGTTGCACTTGGAACCAGCCCGGCGGACGAGCGCTTTCTGGAAGAGCAACAACGCTATATTCTGGTAGACGATCAATGGCCGACAACCACTTGCTGATTGCGCAACAGATAATTTTGCCGGGTCAATAGTCCATCGCGCTCAGGCAACTCAACACCTTGCAAACCGCCCTTTAAACACAGCGCCCCTATACCCTGCTGAATCAGTAAATAGGTGGCCGCCGTACTGCGGCGTCCAGTGTCACAGTAGAGAACCAGAGTCTTGTTCAACGGCAACAAGCGGCGTTTTAAGCTCAGTAGACTGAGTGGAATATTGATCGCTCCGGGAAAGTGCCCCTGGTTGTACTCGGCCTCGGTGCGCACATCGACCATAACCAACTTGTCCTCGAGACGCCTCCAGTCACTCCAACGAAAGCTCGGCACCCGCGGCGGTTTGAGCAGCTCCAGAAAGTGCTGCTTTTGTAGAACCATCAACACCCCGTCGCTAGTCATGGTAACGCTAGCATTGCGCACCGTTTCCTGTACCAGCGCATCCTCGCCAAAACAGCGACCAGGACCAATATCGGCAAGGAATTCAGTTTCACCGCCCAGGTTGCGCGTGACTCGAGCACTGCCTTCCTTGATAAAGTAACAGCAATCGCCCAACTCACCCTGACGAATAATCACCTCGCCGGCATAGACTGTGTGGGAAGTCACGTATTGAAATATGGCAGCCACATTGGTGGGTGGCACCTTGAGAAACAAATTGGAGCGCAGAATTGTGTCCATCCAACCCGCATCCTCATCCAGGTCGTGGTTGCACGCCAGCTCTGTTAACAAGTATTCGGACACCTGACTCCACGTAAGCATCGTATCGAGCTGTTCTCTATCGAATACCACCACACCGCAATCGGCGGCAGCGACAACCCTGCAAGGTCGAGGCTGGTCATTGGCCAATGGTGTGAATTGTTGATAGGCCTCTCTCAGTGAGACCCGACCATCGCTGTAGTGATACTCAACAGTCCCGTAGAGAAGATAGAAGACATGGGTATCGAATTGCCCTTCGGCCAACAATTCATCCCCGGCAAACAACCAACGCAATTCCATGGTTTCCTGCAAGGTCTTCAGATGGTCGAGTTGAAAGCCGTGCAGTGGACGAAACACCGATAGAGTTTCGGCAGTGACATTGACTGGCTGAGGTTTCGGTGTCTGCTTATGCTTCATCGTGTTATACACCCGCCGTCGTCATTAGATCCAACGCGTCTATGGATTGTGGTATCAGAGATTCCAAATCGGGATAGCCTCTCAATCCCTGCAAACCGCCCGTGTGCAGGGCAATAATACTATGCCCCTCGGGCCAGAACCCCTCGCGCGCCAATTCGAGTATCCGCAATAGCATTTTGCCTGTGTATACCGGTTCAAGTGGTACCCCTGTTTCCCGGAAAAATGCCTGGATAAAAAGCATCAGTTCGGGATCTGGTCGAGCAAACCCTCGACGCGCCGATCCGTAATCGATCCGCCATTGCGGAACTGAAGTCAACTGGCAATCGTCTATAAAACTGCGGGTATCCCTGGTCAACTGTGGCTCACCGCCCTCATTATCCAGGGGACCCGCTTTAATGGCTGAAAAGCCCATCATGTTCAGCTGGCCGCAGCTTCCCCGCAACAATCCGCGAAAGGTGGTAGCGGTACCGCAAGGCACGCAAAGAGTCGCTTCGTCATTACCGGCAGGAACCTTGGAAGATGCCGATACACTGCCTTCAATGACAGACATCAGGGCGCCACAGTATTCGCTGCCAGCTTCACCACCGCCGCCTTCAGGCACCAAGTACACATTTGCATGACTCTGCATTAATCGTTGTGCACTAGCTCCCAGGTGTTTGTCTCGATATTCCTGACGGCTGACAAAATACAGTGTCATACCCAGCGCTTCGCAATCGCGTAGGGTCGGCGTTAGCGTCTGTGCCCGCTCCCCCCGGATAATTCCCAAGGTAGCAATTCCCAGAGCCTGCCCCGCGGCAGCCAACGCGTGCAAGTGGTTAGAATAGGCTCCTCCAAAACTCAATAGTTGTTGAGCTCCCTGCGCTTTCGCCCGCCTGAGGTGCCCCCACAGTTTGTAGAGTTTGTTACCGGAAACCAGCGGATGCAGTAGATCGTCTCGTTTAATGGAAAAGGACAGACCACAATCATTGAGTTCCCGCCACTTCAACTCCTCAACAGGATACTCTCCCGCCAGCGACAGGATATCTTTATTCAGCAAACTCGCGAGATCAGTCACGACGACTCCTCTGCACCACCGTGCAGTGAGCAACGATCACTTTCACCGATCAGGAAATCCGCTGGGCGATCAACCCGGGCTACACGAGCACCGCAAGGCAATCCACCCTTGGCCACCGCCCGACACACAGGGTTTTTGAAATGTTCCTGCCAAGCCCTGAAATGAGTCTTATCGACACCGCACTTATCCGCCACATAGGCGTCAGTATCATCAATAAACTCAGGAATGTCGTCGATGGGGAGGGTCATATGCCCATAGCCGGGCTGAAAAGAGACAAAACTGATGCCGCTGTTATGCAATCGCTCCAACAGCTGATTACCACTGTTAGCCAGTAACGCTTGTTTGTCTTCTTGTAGACGTCGTACTTCGTCTTCGAGGCCTGAACACTGGGTCTCCTTGTACATCAAGGTGACTTCTTTTACTTGCAGTTGCTCTTTAAGCTCGGTGACAGCCGCGTTAATAGAGGCTTCCTGCTCAATCTCAAACGCTCTGCGCACATCCTCGAGATTGGCATCGCCACTGGCCTTTGTAGATTCCAGCTTGTGCTCGAAATACTCCCGTAGCCCCTTTATCTTGGCTACCTGACCTTCAATAGTCGTCTTCAACTGCTGATTGTGTTGCCCAGCACGTTGCAAATCACTTTCCAGCGCCTCGGTGCGCTGACGCTGCTCGTGTAACGCCGACTGAAATTTTACCTTAAGAGCCTGAATCGCAGCCTCATGAGCATCGTTGAGTGCCGCGACGCGCAATTGATGCTCTTTCTGAGCCTGCGCCAGCATCTGTTCTACCTGCGCATGGGATTGCTGCGCCACCGGAGCCTCGTTGAGTACCGGGACCTCTTCTTCATCCTCTGCAATCAAGCCAATGCGATTACTGTTTATGGCATCAAGGATATCGAGAAAATGCCGACTTTTGGGTCCCATCTGCGGATCCCACAAATGGTCTTTGTGCCACTCGATACAGCATTGACTGCGACATGCCATCTTGATGGCGCCGCCTCCCAGATCGGGACCTCGAGCAGAGTTTTCCGCCAGCTGTTGAAGGGGAACATTCCAGCGGTGATCAGCAAAGCCTTCAGCGTCAAAGGCTATCAGGAAAAACACCAATGCTTTGGGTCGCAATCTGGTATCTAGCTGCGCGTACACCGCTTTCACATTCTGCGAAGCCAGCTCTGGCAAGGGCGCGTAGGCGTCCAGAATCGCCTCGAACTCTGTATAGCGCATTTCGCGGGACACCCTGTCCCCTTCAAAAATCAATACGGCAGACCTGTCATCCATTGCCCGTAACCCAAAAATCTAGTACCAAACGCCAATAAACAGCACATTAGTCACCCCTTCATCCGAGAACCATAGACGATGCCTCGGACCCGATAGTCACTGATTATGACAGCAATTATGCTTAATTGTGTGACAGCCTAGGCAATAATGCTCTTTGCATGTAGTGTTAAGCCCTTGTTCACTTCTTCGGTCAATAACTGCGTAAGCATTCAATACATGCGCCATTTCATTCTTTCCAGTTTAGCCGCCAGCGCGATTCCCCGCCCCGCTCTGGCGAATGGGGGCTCCGAAAGCAACTTCTTTGTGTTACTGATCATTGCATTCCTGATGGTAGTCATCGTGATATCGCAAATTAGCCGCCGTAAACACAAACGCGGCAAACTGACATTGCAATTGACCCAGCGGGAACTGGAAGAACGTGTTCAAGAGCGCACTGTAGAGCTCAAAGAAACTCAAGACTACCTCAACAGCATTATTCACTCTATGCCATCGGTTTTGATCGGTGTCAGCGAGGAACTTGAAGTAACACTCTGGAATGACGCCGCTTGCCGTGTCACCCGTATCAGCGCAGAAGATGCCATCGGCAAGGATCTTTTCGAGGCCTACCCCAACATTCCAGTAGATCGTAAGGCCATACGCGAAACCCTGTCACACAGAGCCCCCCATGTGACAGAAAATCTGCAACTGGGAACAGGCTCTCAAGCGACCCATCTGGATATCACGATCTACCCGCTACAGGCTGCTCGCAGCCCGGGAGCCGTTATTCGCCTCGACGACGTAACCCAGCGGGTCAGAATGGAAAACATGATCATTCAGAACGAAAAGATGATGTCGCTCGGCGAGCTGGCCGCGGGCATGGCCCACGAAATTAACAACCCCCTCAGCGCCATAATCAATAACGTTCAAAACATACAAAGACGCATAACACCGCAATTAAGCAAGAACCAAGAGGCCGCAGAACAACTGGGCCTGGATCTAAAGCTGCTGGAAAGTTACCTGCAACAGCGAGAAGTGCTGAGTTTTCTCGACAATATCCGGGAAGCCGGTGACCGCTCGGCTCAGATTGTCACCAATATGCTGGAGTTCTCCAGAACCAGCAATCGCGATCATCTGCCTACCGATTTTGTTCAGCTTTTGGAAAATGCGCTCAATCTGGCTCGCAATTCATTTGAATTGAAAACTGTGTCCGGTAATCAGAGCATCGAACTGGTACGTGAGTTCGAAAGCGACCTGCCACAGGTCCCGTGCTCAAAGACGGAAATGCAACAGGTGATCCTCAACTTGCTGCGCAATGCCTGCCAGTGTTTCACCAGCCAGCTTCGGCATGAAGAGGCCCCCAGAATCACCTTGCGGCTCTATCGCTGGGACGATCGTATGTGTCTGGAAATTGCCGACAATGGTCCGGGTATGAACGAAGATATCAGTCGCCATATCTTCGAACCATTTTTTACCACCAAGGACGTCGGCCAGGGAACGGGGCTTGGGTTATCTGTAACCTATTTTATCGTTACAGAACACCATGGCGGAACCATAGAAGTGGAGTCTTCACCGGGGCAAGGCACCAATTTTATCATCAGCCTGCCGCTGCATGGCGCTCAGCACCCAACTTAGGCTGTCTACTTGGCCTGGCAATAGCCGCCATTGAGATATAACAGAGGATCAATGGGTCGGTCGTTAATCAGTACATCTTCGATTACAGCGATCACAATGCCGTGTGTGCCATAGTCGATAATTTGGTCAGTACGACATACAAAACTGGCGAGCCCAGATTTTAGTACCGGAGCGGCTGCTTCCAAATCCCAGTCGCCGATATCAAAACGGCTTGGTCCCGGATCACCAGAGGCACATCGATTGGAGATATCGTCCTGCTCGTGAGCCAACAAATTAACGCTTAACGGCGCCTCAGGGCAGGAGGTCAGAATTTTATAGGTTTGGGTATCTTTGTTAACGCAAACCAGCAGCGAGGCCGGATTATCGGACACAGACGTCACCGAGGTCGCCGTCATAGCGCAGGGCTCGCCTTCGGCATTACGGCTAGCGACAACGCTGACCCCGCTGGCCAATCGTCTCATCCCCTCTTTCATCGCCTGTCCCGGCTCCAACTGTGTCATAGTCGCTCTACTCAAACTTGTCATTAACATTGTGTATTCAATAACCACTGCCCGCCGTCGAGGGAAATCGGTATAATGCCCCGCCCTTGATTATGCTTGCAGTTGCGCCATGTCCATCGACCAGATTTTCCCCGAACAGTACCAACAACAGCTGACCGAAAAGGTTCAGCGTCTGCACGATTTGTTCGCAGGCTTTGAAATGCCGGAGTTAGAAATCTTCGAATCGCCAAAATCACACTACCGTATGCGTGCAGAATTCAAGATATGGCACCAGGACGGCAACGCACATTATGCCATGTATAAGCCGGGAGAATACAAAAAACCCTTTGTTATCGAGCAATTCCCGGTCGCCAGCGAACAAATCAACGAATTGATGCCAGAATTACTGGCGCAGATAAACCAGTCTGATCTGCTCAAGCGCCGCTTGTTCCAGGCGGAGTTTCTCAATACCCTGACAAAGCAAACGGTTATCACGCTGATCTATCACAAGCCACTGTGTGA
>JALUYN010000221.1 GCA_027012915.1 Cellvibrionaceae bacterium | reverse complement strand
GCTACAACGCAAGTGGCAGCCGCACAACGCTCGACGATCTCGATGCCGGGCTGGAGCTGAACTACGGCTACGATCTTCTCCAGCGCCTGAGCGGGGTGACCCGCTCGGGTTCGGGCTCGGGCGGCGCGAGCTACAGCTACGGGGCGGGCGGGCAGTTCGAGCAGGGCCCGGCGGGGAGCTACCACTACGGGAGCTTCCCCGCCCACGCCCCGGCGAGCACCACGCAGGGCGGCCTCACCACGGACTACGGCTACGACGCCGCGGGCGAGCGCACGGCGGCCCGCCTGCCCCAGGTCAGCTGGAATGCGCTGGGCGAGGCGCAGCGCATCACGACCAGTGACTACGGCACGCTCGCCCTCACCTACGGCCCCGATGGGGGCCTCGTCGAGGCCACCGGCCCGGGCGGCGGGCGCTACCTCGGGGTGCTGCTGAAACAGACCGATACCAACGACTGGGCGGCGCGCATTATCGTGGGGGGCCGGGTGATCGCCGTGGTGAAGGACGTGGGCGGCAGCGTGAGCACGTCCTATCTCCTCCAGGGCCCGCTCGGGAGCACCCGGGCGGTGGCAACCGGGAGCGGCAGCCTCAGCACCCGCATTGGCTACGGAGCGTGGGGAAACTTCGTCAACCCGACCACCGGCACGGGAAGCCTCGCCCCCACCTCCATCGCCCAGGCCACCACGGTCACCTACACCGGCCACGAGCTGATCGCAGGCGCCGGGCTGATCGACATGGGCGCGCGCCTCTACGATCCGGCCACGGGGCTTTTCATGTCCCCCGACCCGACGGTGGCCTCCCCCTTCGACACGCAGGACCTCAACCAGTATGCGTATGTGGAGGATAATCCGATGACGTTTACCGATCCGTTCGGGTATTCCAGTTCCGGCGGACAACCACTATGTAACGCAGGGCAAGGGGAAGCGCCTCCAGGCGGGGGTAGTTTAATCTCTGCTGAGGCGTTCAATGCCGGCCAGGCTTTTGTCAGCATTGCTGAAAAGATTTACTTTGGAGGTGATTCTGGGCTTACCGAAAGTGCAGCATTAAACATCGTGTATGGACAGTTAGCTTTTGGTCTTGCTCGTACTACCATCACTGAAGGTGTTCGTGATGTCGAGACATGGCAGGCATCAATTGGCGGCCACTTGGTTATGTCTCCTTTTTCATTAATCAATTGGTCACAAGTTCAAGTTAATTGGGGTGCGTATGGGGCTGTTCCAGGAGGCAAACTGGCCACAGAAGTACAAGCATTTTGCAATTTCTGGCGGGCTGCACAGCCCAAATCCGATTCGGTAAGACGAAGAAAGTCTGTAGGCTTTCTAGGTGGCGAAACCGGCTTGGGAACGGGAGAGGGATTTGGAGGTTATGATCCGTTTTTACAGGTCAAAACCTTCTGCTATTGGAGTCAAGACTACATAAATGGCAAACCATGGGGAGGTCCACAGTTCGACGGCTGCATTACTACGCTAGCAGGATAATAGAATCTCATGGTTGAATATTTGAAGATACAAATCCGATATTAGAGATGGAATGAAAGAATGAAAACTGTACTGTCATCATGGAAGTTGATTTTAATTACTATCGTTCTATGTGCTTTGTGCGGTAACGCCATCGCATCGCCAGCGTCTCTGAACCCGGGAGTTGAGAATTGTGATTTGCTGAGTAGTTCACTTTCTATCGCAGCAAGGAAATATGCGAAAACAGGAAGGGCGCCAACCGGATTTAACCCAGTACACTCGCGTGCCTGGTATGCCACTGCAATGGGGCTGACTCCTGTCTTGAAAAATATTATAAAAAAAAGACCTGCCGTAGTTGATAATCCGCAATTACTGGCCATTGCCGTCTCCATCAAAGACAGTGATCCATTACGTGTCTTTCTGGATCACGGAGCCAATCCAAATACCTATGTCGATATTGATGTGAGAAATGGACCTGTTACAGTGTTAGCCGCACATGGGCCTCTTATCATGATCGCAACTTCATGTAATCGTCCTGTAAATCTCCTCTATTTATTGAAAGCTGGAGCCAATGTTTATGCATATACCACTTATAACACATATAAGGCTCGTGTCCCTGCGAAGATGAATGCTATGGCAATAGCAGCAATTGGAACAAGCTTAAGAGGACCGTTCACACAGGACATTATGCTTTTGCTTGCAGCGGGCTATGATCCGCGATGTCCTGTTGCGGCAAAAAAAGTAACAGCCATGTCTATAATTGAGCATAGCTGGAATAACCTTAAAAGGAGTGGCTACAGTGTGGCCGCTTCCAGAGCAGCCTTAAAAACCGCACAAGGGAATAAACGGATATGGATTTTACGCTCCATCCAATACTATGAGAAGTTAAAGGAAACACACAAACTTCTGAAAGGCATTCTATCTGTCGTTGCAGCCCGTTCGTCTACTCCTCCTCATTGCAGAAAAAACTCAAGACCTGATCCCACTAACTACCCATGATCTTCGATGAACTCATAATGTTGAATTGGACGAGAGGGAATCAGGGTCAGAGTCGAATTAACGCAATCACTACGACACCAGTGGTACCCTTGATAAGGTGAGCAACGCGAACACGGGCACGGTCTACTGGCAGCTTCAGGGCGGGGCGGGCTTTCCGCCGGTCAACGCCTGGGGCGAGACCGAGGCGTATACCCTCGGCGGCGGGCTGGATGTGGAGCGCCTGCACGATGCGGCGACCGGGGCGGTGACCTCGATCACCGCCGGGCCCAACGGCTCGGGCAGTGTGCTCAACCTCACCACCAGCTACAACGCAAGTGGCAGCCGCACAACGCTCGACGATCTCGATGCCGGGCTGGAGCTGA
>JALUYN010000220.1 GCA_027012915.1 Cellvibrionaceae bacterium | reverse complement strand
GTGTTTGATTAAAACCAAAGGCACTCAGCCATTTGTGCACAACCATCATCAATGAAATTCCAGAGATGGCGCCAATACAAACCCCCACTGTGGCTCCCGCCATTAACCGGGTGTCGCGGCGTTGCGCGGGAACAGCGCCCTTGCCCCGTTGCTTTTTACGGCGGCTTTCAACCCATAGCAGATTGCCACTGTAGAATAGCCAGGCACCCGCCAGCCCCAGAAAGAAATACATCCAGCGAACCGGTGATCCACCATAAGTAGCAAAGTGCATGGCAAAGAAACTGCTGATAAAAGCGTTGGGAGTATCCTGAAGGGCTGGCAAATATTCTCTGGAGATGATTTCACCACTGAAGGGGTCCATAACAGCAAATCCCCCCCATGCCCGCGCCCCGAATGAACGGCTGTCATAACCCCAGACCCTGAGCATAGGAAAAGGGGTGTTAACGGTTACGTACTGCATCAGCGTCGGTGTGAAGTCGGGTGCAACATCTTTGACATTTGACAACAATTCTTCCACCGGCTTTAACGCCGTCAGTTCTCGGATGGGCTTTGGTTCGGGGCGCGCCGCACGAAATATTGCTCTAACCGGCTGCTCATGAACCACTTCACCCTGAATGCCATAGATAGGATCATGAAATGCAAATACAGCGGCTGTCAGTGCAATGATGATATGGAAGGGCAAACTGGCAATACCGACGACATTGTGGGTATCCAGCCACTGACGCTTCAGATTTTTTTTCCCCAGTCGCAACGCCAGAAAATCCTTAGTCAGTGTTGGCAGCAGGACAATAACGCCTGAGATCAACGCAAGAAAATAGAGCACGGAAAAAATACCCATGACCCAGCGAGTCAAATCAACGTCCACCGGCAAGCCAATAACCCGATGCAAAACGTCAATAAATTCAGCCAGTTTGGCAAGTTCGGGTTGTTCAATAATAACTTTACCATCGCCGTCAAAGCTGGAATTAAAATCTTCCAACGCCAGCAGATTATGATCATCAGCGCCTTCGGGGACTTCCTGCCAATGCATTCGAGCCGGCAATGATTCATTGCTCTGCAAGTGAATAAAAAAGTCTCTGGCGGCTGCCGGGTGTTGATCGATGGTTTGCTGAATAAGCAGATTGACTTCCGCCAATGGAGTGGCATCAACACCAATGGCTGGAGGTGTTGCCCAGCGAGCAATAGGCTCTTTGAATACCGTCAGAGCGCCCGCATAAAAAGCAATAAACAGCGCCATTCCAGCGATAATCCCTGTCCAGGTGTGCAGTGACTTGTAGATACGAATTATGTCAGTGCGCATGAAATGCCTCTCCGAAAATGTGTCAATCAATAACCGCGTAAAACGAGCAACGGCGACCAGAGAATCAGGTTGGCCAGACCAAGCCACAGCCAGGCTCGTAAACCACTGTGAAACAAGTAACAACCACTGAGCACAAGGAGCCAAACGGGCATAATCATCCACATGGCAAGCTGTACTTGAGTATCCCCTTCGATATCGGGTGTTATCAGAACAAAGTAGCCGCTGATTGCCAGAGCCAGCCCCAATCCAGCTAGTAATCCGGCAAACGTTTTCAGTAGCCAGTCGGGACGGATTGAGTTTTTTGCGGAAGACGAATCCAAATTCCTTTTATTTCTTGACATCAGCACCGTCCTTGGAAATACCACTGAGCAACGCACCTATAAACGGCAGCAATGACAAGGCCAACATGACCCACAGAACAAAAACAAACACCAGGGTCGTGGTCAGAAAAAGTTCGCTCAAAAACCAGATACTGGTGCCCATTAACAGAAACGCCGCAATGTATGTTGGTCGCCCTGGCAAAGGTCGAGTTAAGCAGTGTTGATTGGGCGATGCCAGATAAATGGCGATACAACCCAGCAGCAACAGTGTTAGCCCTGGAAACATCATAAAAGTCACTACGTTGGTATTGTCAGGAATCTCTACAGTGCTTTTTAAACATTGGAAGCAAAAGTGAGAGAACTTAAAACACATCCATGTATCGAAAGCAGGCTGTTGAAAAGCAGAGTTATTCAACAGCCTGTTAGGCCTCACTTACATAAAGTTATAAGTGACTGTCACCCCGACAGAGCGAGGGTCAAGGATGCCAGCAAACCCTTGTGGATAACGGCCGCTGACAGGCTCCTGTATGGTCAGCGCTTTTTCATCAAAGAGGTTATTTACGTAAGCGTTGATGGTCCAGTTGTTGCTGCTGTAATTGGCGCTTAAACGGGTAACGGTATAATCACCGGCGATACGCTCTTCGGTATTATTAATTCCGCCAAAATATTCATCCACATAGCGTGCAGAAATGCCAACATCAAAGTTCGGCGTCAGGTTGTAGATGAAACCCAAACTGCCTGTTACGCCCGGCGCCGTGCTCAGTTCATTGCCTTTCGCTGTTTCGTAACCGTCTCCCGGATCGGTGATTTCTGTTTCCAATAATCCCAATCCCGCCTGTACTTGCAGCTTGTCGGTCAGTGACGCTTGCAGAGACAATTCCAATCCGTAGGTTTCAACTTCATCCATGTTAACAATGGCTCGACTGGAGCTCAGTGCCTGATAACCCTCGTAATCGTTTAAAAATAAATTGGCACTGATATTTAAGCGGCCGTTGAAAAGATTACTGCGCACGCTGGCTTCATAGGTTTTCACCGTTTCTTCGTCGTAGTAGTAATAACTGCTGGAAGCAAAGGCGAAGGCACCCCCTGGTGCGTTATAGCCTTTACGTGCACTTATCCCAACGGAGGTGTTGTCCGTCAGATCATATTGCAGGGCCAGTTTTGGCAACGTAATGGTTTTATCAGTGTCCAGATTACTTGCACGGCTATAGGTGATGTAATTGAAACGGCGTTTCTGCTGTTCCTTCTCTTGACGCAAGCCAGCGGTAAGGTGCAAACGATCCGTTGGAGAAACGGTAAATTCACCATACAGAGCCTTCGAAGAGCTTTCATCGTCACCTTCATAGGCATAGGCCCCGGTACTTTCAAAATCCTGCTCCCGCTCAAAATAGGCCAGCCCTACAAAACCTCTGACAAAGCTGTCAGCTTGACCAAAGGTCAATTTTGCATCAACTGTTATGCTGCTCTGGTCAAAGATAACCTGCTGTTCATCTGCAGGATCGGCCTCGTAGGAATCAAAGCTCCACTGGTAATCCATATAGGCAACCAGAAGTTCCGCAGACACCGAGTCATTAATACGGTGGTCCAACTTCAGGCTGGTGGTATCTGAATCGGTTTCAATATCACGGAAAAAAATACGCTCATAGTCATAAGGATCAGTAGCCGCATAATAGACTCGTCCTGTATCCCCCTGCTCATTATTGGTCGAGTGAGTCAGCAGAGCATTAAAGTCTTCATTGGGTGTCCACAGAAACTTGGCTTTCAGACGAGTGGTATCGATTTCATTGAGATCGTAGTCCGGTGTATGGCCATCAAAACCGCTATCATCCGTGAGAGTTTCAGCATTTAACTGCTGTGCGGTAACACGAAACGCCAGCGTGTCTTCAACGATGGGGCCGGAGAGCATGACAGCGGTGTCAATGTAATTTTCCTGATTACGGTAGCCCATACGCGCAGCCCCTTCCCAGTCGAATGACGGATCTTTGGTCTTTACGTAAATCATACCGCCGATACTGTTACGGCCATGACTGGTGGATTGCGCGCCGCGGTACACTTCTATCTGCTCGATATCCCAAACACCCGAATCGCCGGTAAAATCGGCAACGAAAGGTTCTGCAACACCATCAATCAAAGTGGAAACCCGACCTTTGGCACCGCCGGTAATTGAGTTAAAACCGCCCGCGGAGCCATTTCCGTTAACACCACGGATATTGGCAACCGCCCCGCTGGTAACAACAACATTGGGTACCTCAGCCACAAAATTATTAATCGTATGATTTTGCAGTGAGTTCAGTGCCTCTTCAGAAATAACCGATACTGAAGAGGTCGTTTGCTTCAGTGAGCGCTCGGATTTCTCTCCAATAACGATAATGCTCTCCATTTCCATGGCAGAAACTTCAGCCCGGCTGGTTGCGGAGGTTCCCGCAGCAGCAATAGCAACGTATAGAATCGAGCGCTTTAACGCATCAAGCCGAATCAACTGACACATAAATATTTTTCCCCAATGAAATTAGTATTAACGGGCGCCAGTGTGAGTCGCATTAACAATGAATCCATAGCACATTAAGTCTGGTGCGCAAATGATAATGCTAATGGTTCTCAGTTGCAATATGGGGGTGCTAATCAACTCAACCGGTTCTTGCGAATATTTCATGAAGGACTAAACAAGAACGGCTGAAAGTCATCTTCTAAATGTCGTAACGTTGAAGCCAACTTTTCCGACGACGACATCACCAATAACACCGACTTCCTGCTGCTATCTGAAGTTTTCCGAAAGATTAGTGACAGCCTCTAGGCTGAGCAGTGCCTACCCTCGCCAGGAAATTTTTACCCGCGTACTGATCCGCTTGAACACCTCATAACCTCTCAAAAAGTGCTGCTTGGGCCATTATTGTGACGCCCCCTGTTATTGGTGAAACATCTTGGCTAGAAGTGGTATTTTCGTTGGGCGACTCGAGACCATGATCTTTGAAATGAATGGGCGTGGAGTCAAAAATGTACAAAAAATCACGAGTTTGGTGGTGCTGAGATCGGTGTAGGGTAGCTATCAGTTAGTCGTTAACATCACGAAATACCTGAGGGTTACCGCGTTTATTGGCATCCGCCAATGTGGGTTCTTTAATATTTTTTGCACCAGGGTGATAGTGGCAGGATGGCTGGTTATTGAAAGCAATTTCCAGCTCTCGAAGGCCCCGGCCCCGATATTTAGCCTTAGATTAGAGCAATCAGGTGCTTAGAAGACGTAACAGACTTGCTGTATCGGCTCTAGTGAACGCCCCTAAAGACCAAGGGGCACTCCACAAAGAAATTCCATGTTGTCATAAATCGGTCAGATAGGTGTTTTATCTTGACCTCGAAATTTTGTCGGGTTAGTTTTTCGGCTGACCAAACAATAAACATAAAAATGCTGGTTGGAGTGATAATCATGAGTGCAAAACAATTGCAAACTGCTGCTGCAAATAACAACAGCAACACCACTTCAAAGCGCGCACCTTCCAAGGTTGCACAACAAGAGATGGAAGCTCGCCGCAGACTCGAAGAAAAACTGGAGGAACGCCGCTTGGAGCGCGAACTCCTGGAGTTTGATTTCGACTGAGTGTCGACAGGCCCTAGCACGAAAACTTGCCAGAACGCCTCTGGCGTTTCCGGTTTCTAAACTTGTCTTGGTGACGTCGTCCGACGTTACTGGCCTCCCATTGCCGCTCCATTTTTAGTTCCCCGGTTTTAGCTACCCAGTGGTTATTCCTTCTCGGGTTATTCTTTCTATGGGCTGTGTGTTTCTTCTACAAAAGCGGCAAACGGCAATTATTTTCTCATGCGGCAATTATTGGCCTGCTTTGTGCAATAACTCTCTGCAAACGGTGATCAGCCAAAAAAATGGCGCACCCCTATGATTTATTGTGTAGAGATAAGTTATGACCGATCGCGTGGACATTAATCGCTTGCTGGTGGAAATGCGCTCTTTGAAAAGCCAGAGCCAGGCCTTTCATCGACCCCAAAATCTCGCGGCCAAGGATGTCGCTGGCCCGACGCCCCTGCAAGAGGTAAAGCCCGCAGAGCAGTTGCCATCATTCGGTGACATGCTGGAGATGGCGGTAAACAAGGTCAACGACGTACAAAAGCAATCCGGGGCTCTGTCCAAGGCCTACGAGCAGGGGGATCCGAATATCGATATCTCCGACGTCATGATTGCCTCACAAAAAGCCAGTGTGTCATTTCAGGCCGCTGTGCAAGTGCGCAATAAACTCATTGAAGCTTACCGCGATGTAATGAATATGCCCGTGTAAGCGAATTTGCAGACTCCTACTGACTTTCACAAAAACGACAATTGACGGCTTGGGATTAGAGATACCATGGCAACAGCAGAAACCGATCTGGATCTGACAGAACCTGCAGGAAAAGACCGGGCCACCAGTGATCTGGTGGAGGGTTTTAATAATCTGAATATTCTGCGTCAGGCAGGGTTGATGGTGGGACTGGCGGCCAGTGTGGCCATTGGTTTTGCCGTGGTATTGTGGACTCAGGGCGAGGACTATCGCCCCCTGTACGGAAGTTTGGATCGCCTGGATTCCGCCGAAGTGGTGGGTATTCTCGAACAATACGACATCAAATTTAAGGTGGACGGTGGTACCGGAGCGTTGTTGGTTGCCGCCGATGATGTCCACAAAGCTCGCTTAAAGCTTGCCGAAGCCGGAGTGCCCGGTGAAAACTCGGTCGGTTTCGAGCTGCTGGACAAGGAGCAACCTCTGGGCACCAGCCAGTTTATGGAAACCGCGCGCTTCCGTCGTGGTCTCGAAGGAGAGCTGGCTCGAACTATCACAAGTATCAATACGGTACGCAGTGCTCGCGTACACTTGGCTATTCCCAAACGCTCGGTATTTGTACGCGATCCACGTCGTCCCAGTGCCTCGGTGTTTGTTGAACTGTATCCTGGTCGCGGTATTCGTCCGCAGCAAGTAAAAGCCATCGCCAATCTGGTGGCGTCTAGTATTCCCGAACTGTTGTTGGAAGATGTGACGGTGGTGGATCAGAAGGGCAACCTGCTGTCTACCGGCGAAGAAGACGAAGAAATGATCGCGGCCGCCCGTCATCGCGACTTTACTCGCAAGATGGAAACGGATATCACCCAGCGTATCAACAGCATTCTAGAGCCGATTGTAGGCTCCGACAGCTTTAAGGCCGAAGTCAGCGCTGACGTGGATTTTACCGCGGTGGAGCAGGCCGAAGAGATTTTCAATCCCGATCTACCGGCGGTACGCAGTGAGCAGACTCTGGTTGAGGATAAGGCCGGTGGTGACATTATCGGCGGTATTCCGGGAGCGTTGACCAACCAGCCTCCGGGTACTGGTGAAGCTCCTGAGCAAGCTGTCCCGGGGGGCGGTGGCAACGGTGCCAATGGCCAGCAGAGTCGCCGCGAGCAGGCGACCCGTAATTTCGAGCTGGATCGCACGGTAAGTTATACCAAACATCAGCAGGGCAAGCTGCGTCGTCTGACCGTGGCGGTCGTGGTGGATGATCGGATGTCCATCAATCCCGAAACCGGAGCGGAAGTGCGTGAACCCTGGAGCGAGAATGAGCTCGAGCGTCTCTCCATACTGGTGCGCGATGCCGTGGGTTTCTCGGCGGCTCGTGGTGACAGCGTCAATGTATTGAATACGCCGTTTGTGGATCGCGGTGAGGTGTTTGTGGGCGATCGTCCCATCTGGGAAGAAGAGTGGTTTCAGTCCATAATTAAACAGTTGGTGGGATTGATTGTGATTCTGGTGCTCATCACCGGTCTGTTGAGACCGGTGTTGAAGAGCCTGACCGCCGGTGGTGCCAAGACCAAGGAAGAGGAGCGCGCACGGGAGATGGCGGCGCTGGAGTCCGCTGGACTCGACAGTTTTGAAGGTCTGTCCGATGAAACTGTAACCCTGACCGGCGGTGATGCACTTGCATTGCCAAGTCCCGAAGAGAGTTATGAGCAACAGCTCAATGCCGTGAAAGGGCTGATTGCTGAAGATCCCGGTCGTGTGGCCCAGGTGATCAAACGTTGGGTGAATGAAGATGAGTGACGCTGAGCAGGTAGAAAACGCGCCAAAACCGGTTTTGAAAATGCCCAAGGTGGAGCAGGCCGCTGTGCTGCTCATGACTCTTGGTGAAGGCGACGCTGCAGAAATTCTCAAGCACATGGGGCCCAAAGAGGTACAGCGCTTGGGAACCGCCATGTCTCAACTGGCCAATGTTGAGCAAAGCACGGTGGAAGCCGTACTCGGCGGTTTTCTTGATGAAGTGCGTACCCTCACTGGATTGGGTATGGGCGCGGACAGCTATATTCGCAATATGCTGGTTACCGCTCTTGGTGAAGATAAAGCCAACGGTTTGATTGATCGCATTCTATTGGGTGGCAACACTACAGGGCTCGATACATTGAAGTGGATGGAAGCGCGCTCTGTGGCCGATATCATTCGCAACGAGCACCCACAAATTCAGGCCATTGTGATGGCCTATCTCGAGGCGGATCAAGCCGCGGAGATTCTGGGCTATTTCCCGGACAAGGTACGCCTGGACATTATGATGCGCGTCGCCTCGCTGGATACTGTTCAGCCTGCGGCTTTGCAGGAACTCAACGATATTCTGGAGCGACAATTCTCTGGCAACGCCAACTCGCAGACCAAAGACATGGGCGGTTATAAAGTGGCTGCCGAAATTATGAATAACCTGGAGAGCTCGATCGAGGCGGATCTGATGGAATCCATCAAGGAAACCGATGAGGACATGGGCAATCAGATCCAGGATCTCATGTTTGTTTTCGACAACCTCAAAGACGTGGACGACCGCGGTATTCAAGCGCTGCTACGCGAGGTGTCTTCGGAAATTCTCATTATCGCGCTCAAGGGCGCCGACGAGATTCTGCAGGAAAAAATCTTCAAAAATATGTCCAAGCGTGCGGCAGAATTGCTGCGCGACGATCTGGAAGCCAAGGGACCGGTCAAAGTGTCCGAAGTGGAAGGCGCGCAGAAAGAAATTCTTACCATTGCTCGACGTATGGCCGATGCCGGCGAAATTATGTTGGGTGGTGGCGGCGAACAGATGTTGTGATCTGTTGCTGAGATGTAAACGGTTTATAGGCTCAATTGATGTCCGCAAAAAATCCTTCTCTTATCGCCGCTGAAGACGCTGGTGACTATCAACCCTGGATACTTCCCGGCTTTGACGACGGTCAGGTTCTTCCCAGTGCTGAAAAAGAAGCGCGTGATCGCCGGCAGCAAGGCGCCGTTGAGGAGCCGACAGAAGAGATCATTGAAGAAGTTGACGGTGCGGGGATGACCTTCTCGCCCCTTACCGCAGATGAGTTGCAAGCCATCACCGACGAAGCAGAACGTGAGGGGCGCGAAAAAGGTCATGCCGACGGGCTCGCCAGTGGTCACGCCGAGGGCTTTGAACGCGGTTTTCAGGAGGGCTTACAGAAAGCCAGTGAAGACAGTGCCCGCAAATTGGCCGAACAGATCGTACAGTTGCAGCAAATCGCTCAGAGCCTGGTGGCCCCCATGGAGCAACAGCAACAGGAAATTGAGCGCGTTGTCGTGGACTTTGTCTGCGCGCTGACTCGCCAAGTGGTGAAGCGCGAACTACTGACCGATTCCAGTGATATTGTGGCAACGGTGCAGAAAGCTCTGAGTGCCCTGCCGGTAGGGGCTGATGGCATCACCTTGTATTTGAATCCCGACGATCTGGCCCTGGTGGAAACCTACGCTGAGGAGCAGCACAAGAGCTGGAAGTTTATCGGGGACAATCAGCTGCTTCCCGGCGGCTGCAAAATTCAGGCGACCTCCAGTTTGGTCGATTATTCGGTGGAGACCCAATTGCAGGAACTGTTGGAGCAGTTCGTCAACAAGCAGTTGGCAAGTGGTGACACTGATATCGATGACGCAATAGTGGATGCTTCTGATAGTCAGCGCAATGCCGACCCGAATTCAACGGACAGTTCTCCATGAGCCTGATCTCTCGTCTCAACAGCTATCGCCCAGAGAGAGCGTTTGATTTTGAGCCCCAGGCCGAAGGTCGATTAATCCGTCTGGTGGGTATGACCCTCGAGGCTGAGGGACTTAATGTTTCGGTGGGCCATCAGTGTGAAGTGATTACTGCAGATGGTCGCAGCGTTGAAGCTGAAGTCGTGGGATTTGCCGAGGGAAAAATATACCTGATGCCCATTCAGCATATCGAAGGTGTGCAACCGGGAGCCGTGGTGCGCCCGCTGGGAACGCACAACGGTATTCGCATTGGCCCCGAACTACTGGGGCGGGTTATCAACGGTCTGGGACAACCACTGGACGGCAAGCCCCTGTGGCAGGGAGATGATTTTCTCGATTTTACGCCGCAGACCATCAACCCCATGAATCGACATCCCATCAGCGAGCCTATGGATGTTGGTATTCGCGCTATCAATGCTCTGCTGACTGTGGGACGAGGACAGCGAATTGGCCTCTTTGCCGGCAGTGGTGTTGGTAAGAGTATGTTGTTGGGAATGATGACGCGCTTCACTCAAGCTGACGTAGTCGTGGTTGGTCTGGTTGGCGAGCGTGGCCGTGAGGTAAAGGAGTTTATTGATCATATCCTTGGCGAAGAGGGTTTGAGTCGAGCCATTGTTGTTGCCTCACCGGCCGATGATGCGCCGTTAATGCGTCTGCGCGCCTCGCAACTGTCTACTCGAGTGGCGGAGCATTTTCGCGATCAGGGTAAGAATGTTCTGCTGTTGATGGATTCTCTGACTCGCTACGCTCAGGCTCAGCGGGAGATTTCTTTGGCCATCGGTGAACCCCCGGCGACTAAAGGCTATCCACCGTCGGTATTCGCAAAAATTCCACAGTTGGTGGAGCGCGCGGGTAACGCCGCCGAAGGTGAAGGCTCTATTACCGCCTTTTACACGGTTCTGACCGAGGGGGATGATTTACAGGATCCCATTGCCGATGCTGCGAGGGCCATTCTCGACGGGCATATTGTGTTGTCGCGGCGGTTGGCGGAAGAGGGGATCTACCCCGCAATCGACATCGAGGCCTCCATCAGCCGAGCCATGCCCAATATCGTCAGTGATCCACACTTGAAAATGATGCAGCGTTACAAGTCACTGCAGTCTACCTATCAACAGAACAGGGACTTGATCAGTATCGGCGCCTACACTCAGGGATCCGATCAGGATATTGATATGGCCATCGAGCGCCGGCCGCACTTCAGGCAATTTGTGCAGCAGGGCTTAAAAGAGGCGGTAGGTTATGCGCAAAGCGAGGCCCAGCTGCAGCAGCTGATGGCTCCGGTACTCCAGGCTGCTCCGGCTTCACCGGTACCAGGCGGGCCAATCAATGGCGGCGCGCTACAGGCCGAGCATGAACAAGCCGCCGCACAATAGGCGTGCCTGACGGAATTGGCCTATGGCTCAACTGCGTTCAAAAAGAATGGCTATCGTATTGCAGCTCGCAGAGCGAGCCGAGCAGGATGCCGCCGAGAAGCTCGCGCTAGCCCGTGAGCAGTTGGGGGGTGACGAACAACAGCTCGACCAGCTGCAAAGCTATCGCCAGGACTATATTTCCCGGATTAATGCAAAGGTCGGGGCTCAGTCCGTGCAACAAATGTTGTCTGACCGCAGTTTTGTGGGGCAATTGGAGCAAGCAGTTGAGGCTCAGCAGCACAAGGTCCGTCAGACCCAGCAGAATTATCAGCAGCATCTCCATTTGTGGCAGCAGGCGTACCATAAGCGCTCCAATATCGAAGAGCTTATTAATCGCATGCGTGATGCTGAATCTCAGGAGGCTGAGAAACGTCTGCAAAAAGAACTCGATGAATTATCTTCTTTGAGTCACCAACGCAGGGGCTAAAGCGCGATAGTTCGAGGTTTTTAAAAGGTTTTGTTTTGCGATCTCAACGCCTGGCACACAAAAAATCCGGCGCCTAATTTGCCCTTTGCGTGGTCTTCCTAAGCAAACTGTCTATTTCCAATACAGTCTTCTCTCCTGCTCTAGCATCATTGTCATAAATGTCTAAACTTACCCTGTGCTAAATAGCAGTGTCTGCCAATAATGCGACGGCTTTGAATGCGTGAGGCATGGGGCGAATGGCTCAATAAATACGCTCTTTTCTCACTCGTTTGGGTAAGTGTTGCAGAGAATTTGTAAAGTTCCTGAACAACTGACCGATATTCTCATTACGGCGACAGCCAACACCATTTACCCAGGAGATTTGCATGGCTAATTCAGTAACAGTTGATCTGCCAGACAACTTGACCATCGCTACGGTCGAAGCGTTGCATGAACAGCTGGATCCGTTTGCTATGGGAAACCAGGATGTGGTGTTGAACGGGGTGAATGTGGAGAGGGCGGATACAGCAGGTCTACAGATGCTTTATGCCTTTTCCCAAGCCCTGAAGTCACACAACGCCCAGATGAGCTGGCAGGAACCTTCCAGCGTGCTGGCAGAAGCAGCCAAAAATCTGGGCCTGACCGAACATTTGGCACTGAACTGATAATTTAGATATACCCATGGAGAAAAGGTATGGCAAAGATTCTTGCCGTTGATGATTCAGCGTCAATGCGACAAATGGTTTCCTTTACGTTGAAAGGAGCCGGCCACCAGGTCATTGAGGCCGCCGATGGTGTAGAGGCTCTTGCTAAAGCCAAGAGTAACGCCGTTGATCTTGTGATCTCTGACGTCAATATGCCCAATATGGATGGCATCACACTTATTGCAGAGCTGCGCAAGTTGCCCGCCTTTAAGTTCACGCCAATGCTGATGCTCACCACCGAATCCAGTGCAGACAAAAAGTCTCAGGGTAAAGCTGCCGGCGCGACTGGCTGGATTGTAAAGCCGTTTAATCCCGACCAGTTGCTGAATACCATTAAAAAGGTGTTGTAACGCATGAGTATCGACCTTTCGCAATTTCATCAGGTTTTCTTTGAAGAAAGTTTCGAAGGGCTCGATGCTATGGAAACGGCTCTGATGGAGCTGGATCCATCCGCCGTTGATTCCGAGACCATCAATACCATTTTCCGCGCAGCTCATTCCATCAAAGGTGGCAGTGCCACGTTTGGGTTTTCCATCGTTGCAGACTTTACCCATGTGCTGGAAACCTTGTTGGACGAAATCCGCGCGGGCAATCGCGGTATTTCTCAAGATGATGTGGATCTGTTTCTACAATCGGTGGATTGCTTGCGTGATCTCTTGTCCGCTTTGCAAGGGGACGAGGAACCTGATGCTGTTCAAAGCGAGTCTCTGAAAGCGGCCTTTGAAGCTATTTTGCGCGGCGAGACTCCTGTGGCAGCGGACAGCGCTGCTGAAAGTGTTGCCGCAGAGGAAACTGAGCAAGACGACAACGTTGCTGAGCCGACCGTTGCCGGTTGGAGAATTCACTTTGTTCCCGGTAGTGACGTTCTGCGCACTGGTAATGAACCTCTCAGAATGCTTCGCGAACTGGAAGATCTCGGCGAGATTGAGGTCGAAGCCATTATCGATCAAATGCCCGGATTCGCTCAAATCGATCCGGAGTCCAGTTATCTGGGGTGGAATATCCTGTACCGGGGAAGTGCCTCTGAGAGTGATATTCAGGAAGTGTTTGAATGGGTAGCCGACGAGTCGTTGATAACCATTGAGGCATTGGGTGCTGATGGGGCTGCCCATAGCGGCGTATCTTCCGCCGCTGGAGCGGTTTGGCAGATTGCATTTAAACCCAGCGTTGACATTCTCAGAACCGGCAACGAACCGCTGAGAATCTTTCGAGAGCTCGAAGACTACGCAGACTTTCAGGCACAAGCCGACGTCAGCGCTGTGCCGGGGTGGAGTGAGCTTGATGGCGAGTCCTGCCATCTCAGTTGGACATTGCAGCTGGGCAGTGCAGCCGGTCGCGCACAAATTGATGAGGCCTTTGAGTGGGTTGCTGACGATTCGGATATTGAAATCCAGGAACCGGGTGCCGCATCGTCTTCCGAGTCTGAGCCACAGACAGACGCGGCACAGCCTGTTACCAACGACATTCCTGAAGTTCAAGCTTCGGCGGCTGCTGCGCAGGCCGATGTCGTTGTCGAAGCACCTCAAGAACCTGTTGTTCAGCCAGTTCAAGTTGATACCGATGCAGCGCCTGAGCTTCCGGCAGCAGCGCCAGCGAAGGTGGCGGCGAAACCTGCGAAGAAAGCCGCGTCCTCTGAGTCTTCTTCGATTCGCGTGGGCATCGACAAGATCGACAGTCTGATCAATATGGTGGGTGAACTGGTGATCACCCAATCCATGTTGGGGCAATTGGGTACGGATTTCGATATGTCTAGCTTGCCCAAACTGCTCGAGGGCTTGGGGCAGTTGGAGCAGAACACCCGAGAGTTACAAGAAAGCGTCATGCGCATTCGCATGCTGCCCATCAGTTTTGCGTTTAGTCGTTTCCCTCGGATGGTGCGCGACCTCAGTCGCCGATTGGGCAAGGATATCGACTTGGTGTTGCTGGGAGAGCAAACCGAGCTTGATAAGACCGTGATGGAGAAAATCGGGGACCCATTGGTGCATTTGGTGCGTAATTCCGTCGACCATGGAATTGAGATGCCGGAGGAACGCCGGGCCACTGGCAAGGATGAAATGGGCCAAATTACCCTGAATGCCTATCATCAAGGCGGCAATGTAGTTATAGAAATTACAGATGATGGCAAAGGTCTGAATCGCGAAAAGCTATTGGGCAAGGCTATTGAAAATGGCCTTGTCGCCGAGAAAGATGCGCCTCATATGAGCGATGAACAGGTGCACGATCTCATCTTTCAGCCCGGGTTTTCCACGGCCAAAGAAGTTAGCGACGTTTCCGGGCGCGGCGTTGGTATGGATGTGGTACGGCGCAATATTCAAGAGTTGAATGGATCGGTCGAGATCAGTTCCAAAGAGGGTGAGGGATCGCGGATTACTATTCGCCTGCCGTTAACTCTCGCGATCCTTGACGGACAGTTGGTTCGCGTCGGCGCTCATACCTATATTTTCCCACTGGTATCGATTGTTGAATCTTTGCAAAACCAGGAAGGCATGCTCAGCCAAGTGGCCGGTGGATGCGATGTTTTCAAACTGCGAGACGAGTATGTTCCGGTCATCAGTTTATTCGAGATTTTTGGTATAGAGCCGGAAAGTCGCAGTATCGACGAATCACTGTTGGTTGTGGTGGAGTGTGACGGCGACAAGGTCGCTATCGTTGTGGATGAACTCGAGGCTCAACAACAGGTTGTGATCAAGAGTCTGGAGCAGAATTATCGTCGAGTGGAAGGTATTTCAGGCGCTACGATCCTTGGTGATGGCACGGTGGCGTTGATTCTGGATATTCCGGGCCTGGTGAAGTTGGCAGGCGTAAGCCACCAGCTGAAATCCAAAGTGATGAGCCTGGCTGGTTCTCATCAAACCATGCAGGCCAGCTTGTGAAAGGCGCTGGGGAAAGGAGATACATGTGAGCGAGACCCCTGAAATAGATAAAGCCGAAGGTATGTCTGCTGATCGAGGGACGGAGTCCGCCGGTGATCAGTACCTGACCTTTATGATGGCCGGCGAAGAATATGGCGTGGACATTCTGTGCGTTCAGGAAATTCGCGGTTGGGAATCGGCGACTCCCATCCCCAACTCACCGGCGAATATTAAAGGCGTGATTAATTTGCGAGGCACTATCGTACCGATCGTGGATCTGCGTCAGTGCTTCGGATTGGCCGCTATTGAATACACTGCTGTCACCGTGGTGATTGTGCTAAAGGTGCCATCTGAGAAGGGCAGCCGCATTATGGGCATTGTCGTAGACGCCGTTTCAGATGTTTACAACCTGTCGGTGGATGATATGCGTGAGGCCCCCGATCTTGGCGACTCGATCGACACTGGGTTTATTCGAGGCCTCGTCAGGGTAAACGACAG
>JALUYN010000219.1 GCA_027012915.1 Cellvibrionaceae bacterium | reverse complement strand
TTCAGGAAATGTTATTGACCACTACCTCCGAGCGTCAGGGGCGTGCTATTGATCACGACAGCGCTGGCTCTATGGAGAAGAAAAAGCAAGAGGGTTACTTCTAATGTCACACCAGTCCGATTTGATTGCAGAAGATATTCACGCCTATCTTGCGCAGCATGAACAGAAAGAACTACTGCGATTTCTGACTTGCGGTAGCGTTGATGACGGTAAAAGTACTTTGATTGGTCGCCTGTTGCATGACTCCAAAATGATCTATGAAGATCAATTGGCAGCCATTGAAGCTGATACCACCAAGCACGGTACTACCGGAGAGAAGCTGGATCTGGCTCTGTTGGTGGACGGCTTGGCCGCTGAGCGTGAGCAGGGCATCACCATTGATGTTGCCTATCGCTATTTTTCCACTGCAAAGCGCAAATTCATTATCGCCGATACTCCAGGGCACGAGCAGTACACTCGTAACATGGCCACTGGTGCTTCTACCTGTGATTTGGCGATTATTCTGATTGATGCTCGTCACGGCGTGATGACGCAAACTCGTCGTCATACTTATATCGCCTCTCTGTTGGGTATTAAGCATATTGTCGTTGCCGTCAATAAGATGGATTTGGTGGATTTTGACGAGTCCGTTTTCGAGAAAATCAAAGCCGATTATCAGGCGTTCGCCGAAAATCTGGGTATGACGGATATGCAGTATGTACCCATTTCAGCCCTCGAAGGTGACAATGTGGTGAATGCCAGTGAGCAGACGCCTTGGTACCGCGGCAAGTCATTGATGGAGATTCTGGAAACCGTTGAGGTAGCTGGTGACAAAAACCTTACTGACTTCCGTTTTCCGGTTCAGTACGTCAACCGCCCGAACCTGGACTTCCGTGGTTTCTGTGGCAACGTGGCTTCCGGTATTGTCAAAGTTGGTGATGCCATCAAGGCCTTGCCGTCCGGCAAAACCAGCACCGTAAAAAGTATTGTGACTTACGATGGCGAGCTGCCCGAGGCTTTTGCGGGTCAGGCGGTGACCATTACCACTGACGACGAAATTGATATTAGTCGTGGCGATACTATCGTTCACGCTGATGCCAAGGTGCCTCAGTCCAACCACCTGCAGGCGCATTTGGTATGGATGGCTGAAGCTTCGATGCAGACTGGACGCCAGTACCTGTTTAAGTTCGCCAGTAAGCAGGTGGCCGGTAATGTTGAGAGCATTGAATATCAAATTGATGTGAATACTCAGGAGCACTCACAGAAATCCGAGCTGGAATTGAACGATATTGCTCTGGTGGATATTGCTCTTGATCAAGATGTTGTTGTTGATCCTTACGGCAATAATCGCTCAACTGGTGCTTTTATCGTGATCGACCGCCTGACCAATATTACTGTCGGTGCGGGTATGGTCCAGACTACTTTGAAGGAACTGGATGGTGGTGAGGCATCAATGCCTGCGGAAATCAGCGAGTTTGAGCTCGAGCTCAATGCCCTGGTGCGTAAACATTTCCCGCACTGGGGTGCTGTAGATATTAGCAAGATGAAAAAGTAAGTCAGCAAATTGGTACTGTCGACCGATAGTGCCAATCGTCTGCTGGTCTAATTTAAAACCTCCTACAACGGAGGTTTTTTTATGGATACTACAAAGTCTTTACTGGTTAATGGGTTGTTAGTGTTTCTGCTGGTGCTGGGGGGCGCTTCAGCTACGACCGCAGAACCCGACGCTACGCAGAAACAGTCATTTGCTGTCAATATCAACACCGCTGATGCGGAAACCTTGGCCGCCACACTAAAGGGAGTGGGTCAAAAGCGAGCTGCAGAAATTGTCGCTTGGCGTAATAGTAATGGTCAATTTACTTCGTTGGACCAGCTGATGGAGATTAAGGGAATTGGTCCCAAATTTCTGACCAGTAATCGACAGTTGCTGAAGTTGGAAGAGTAGATTATCTCACTGGGTGTCATCATGTGGCGTACGGCCACTGGCGGCACCGTCCCCCCGTCTGTACAATTCCACCCTTGATATTGTCGTTTCTTGGAGTGGTTAGTGTCCCACCTGAATCCCCCCCGTATCCTGGTCGCTATGGACTTTGCCAATGCACAGGATTGTCTGTCGCTGGCTGATCGCCTTGATCCAACCTACTGCCGCCTTAAAGTGGGCAAAGAGTTGTTTACCGTTGCAGGGCCGCAGGTCGTAGAAGGTTTGATGAAGAAAGGCTTTGATATCTTTCTTGATTTGAAATTCCACGATATTCCAAATACTACTGCCAAGGCTGTGAAGGCCGCTGCAGAGCTGGGCGTTTGGATGGTGAATGTGCATGCCAGTGGTGGAGAGCGCATGATGGCCGCAGCTCGCAATGAACTGGAAAAGCGTTCAGGGCCTAATCCACTACTAATCGGCGTAACTGTACTGACAAGCATGGAAGCGAGTGATCTCAACCAAATCGGAATTGCTCGATCACCTGAAGAGCAAGTGCTACATCTGGCTGGCTTGGCCAAAGCCAGTGGTATGGACGGAGTTGTCTGCTCCGCGCAGGAAGCATCCATGTTGAGCGCTCAGTTGGGCTCGGATTTTTGCTTGGTCACCCCGGGAATTCGCCCCGCTAATTCAGCTGCGGATGATCAGAGGCGCATTGTGACCCCGGAGCAAGCGGTAGCGGACGGCAGTCACTATCTGGTTATTGGTAGGCCTATTACGAAGGCCGCTGATCCTGTATCTGTGTGTCGTTCCATTGCGGAATCGATAGCCTGAGTTTGGATGCTTTTTGAGCGCTTAGAGAGTATTTATGATTTCTGTAATTACGATTGACGGCCCGAGTGGTGCGGGAAAAGGCACTGTATGTCAG
>JALUYN010000218.1 GCA_027012915.1 Cellvibrionaceae bacterium | reverse complement strand
GCAGTTCGAGTTGCTGCACGAGCCCGCACGAGAGTCCTCATCTCACACCCTACTGCTGGTGTTCCTTGCCTCTGCCGTAACACTGCCGCATTTGTTTCATATGGCCTCGATCAAGGCCAAACCTGAAGAAGTGGCATCGACCCTGAGCTGGGGCTTCCCCCTACTACTGCTGCTATTGGCCATTCCCATTTTCCCTATACTCTGGGCAGGATTCGAACTGGAAGTGCCGCTGCCCGCCCAGTATTTCACCCTTGGCGTTCCCCTGCTTACAGAGTCAAAAGCCCTGACAACACTGGCATTTGTCGGCGGCATTTCCGCCGCGACTGGTGCATCAGTGGTAATCATTGTTCATCTTGGCACCATGGTGATGAATCACTGGGTTCTGCCGTTTTCGTCACTGCGCCATGACAAACTTCACCGCCAGCTGAACCGTACCCACAGCGTTTTGATTTGTATCCTGTTTGCCATCGCCTACGGTTTTTACCTGTTGATGGACAACAACTTCAGCCTTACCGATATGGCCCTGATGTACTTCATTGGTACTCTGCAATTCCTGCCCGGCACCTTCTCTGTCGCCTTCTGGCCCAACACAAACAGCAAAGGCTTTATGAGCGGCTTAAGTATCGGCTCCGCAGTCTGGCTGACAGGTGTGATGCTGCCCGCAATTACCGGCATCAGCAGTTTCACTCTCCCCATTAGCGGTCGGGAGATTCCCCTTGGAATTGATCACTGGCAATACGTAACCCTGCTGTCGCTGACATTAAACTTCATCCTGATGTTCGCCGTCTCCTCCCTGACCCGCACCAGTGAAGAGGAACGCTACAGTGCTGAATTGTGTACCGACGACGAACTAAGCCACCCGCTGCGCATGGTCCTCAATGTGCACTCTGTGGAAGACTTTTCACAGCAACTGGCCCACTCCCTGGGGGAGCGAGACGCCCGGCGGGAAGTGGACCGCGCCCTGACCGATCTGGGGCTCAGCCACCGCGAACGACGCCCTTACGCCCTGCGACGACTGCGCAACCAACTTGAAATTAACCTCTCCGGACTGATGGGCACCACTGTTGCCTCAGAACTGGTCAACAAGCACATTCCCTACGAACTGCCTGAGGGGACCGGCAGTACGGATATCAACTTGATCGAATCGCGCCTGTCCGAATACCGCAACCAGCTCACAGGCATGGCAGCGGAACTGGATAATCTGCGCCTATTTCATCGCAACACTCTGGAAGAGCTGCCCCTGGCGATCTGCTCTCTGGGCCGCGACAATGAAATTATCATGTGGAATCGTGCCATGGAGCAGCTCACCGGCATTACGTCCGATGCTACCATTGGCTCAGACCTCGGCAGCCTGGAACAACCGTGGAAACGCCTGATACTGGATTTCACCCAATCACCTTCCACCCACGAACACAACCGTCAGATTACCATCCTCGGCAAACGCCACTGGATAAGCCTGCACAAGGCCAACATTAAAACCCCCATGGCACACAGCGATGACAGCCAGGTAATCCTGCTGGAGGACACCACCGAGTTGCAGCGCCTGGAGCAGGAACTTATCCACAGCGAACGCCTGGCCTCAATTGGCCGCTTGGCAGCCGGGGTCGCCCACGAAATTGGCAACCCGGTGACCGGAATTGCCTGCCTTGCACAAAACCTGAAATACGACAGCGATAGCGAAGATGTGCACGACACCTCAGATCAAATTGTCGGCCAGACTGAACGCATCAGCCGCATCGTGCAGTCTCTGGTTACTTTCGCCCACACCGGCAAGAACAACGACAATCACTTTGGCCAGGTTCATATCTACGAATGCGCTGCCGAAGCAGTGCAACTTTTGGCCTTGAACAAAGACAAGACTCAGGTTCACTACGACAACCGCATAGAGCCCTCGCACATCGTTATGGGGGATTCCCAGCGACTGATTCAGGTGTTTATCAATCTACTCTCCAACGCCCGAGATGCCAGCCCGGAAAACAGCACCATTGAGCTGAGCTCTCATATCGACGGCCCTTATGTGCAAGTGGAAGTTGTCGATGAAGGCAGCGGCATCAGTGAATCCCATCAGGCCCAGGTATTCGAGCCTTTCTTTACCAGTAAAGAACCGGGCGAAGGCACAGGGCTTGGGCTGGCCATGGTCTATAGCATTGCCGAGCAACACAATGCCCATGTCGAGATCGAGAGCCCGCCAACAGATCGCAGCCATGGCACGAAATTTATTCTCAAATTCCCACTGCTTTCGGCGCCACAGGGTTGAAAGTAACACTCAACAGGGTGACACTAGCACTTTAGGTAACAAGTCAGTAACACTGGGTACGGTTCAATCGCTATGCGTAACATTCTGATTGTCGAAGACGAAGATATTATCCGCACAGCGCTGCGCAAATTGCTGGAGCGCAACAGCTACAACGTCAAAGAAGCTGCATCTGTCAGCGAAGCCTCCAGCAAGCACACCTTCTCAGACTACGACCTGATTATCAGCGACCTGCGCCTGCCCGGTGCCCCGGGTACCGATCTGATTCAACTGGCCGGTGCCATTCCCGTACTGATTATGACCAGCTATGCCAGCCTGAGATCTGCTGTAGATTCCATGCGTTTGGGTGCCGTCGACTACATCGCCAAGCCCTTCGACCACGATGAAATGCTAAGCACCATCACTCGTGTGCTGGGCAAGGCCAAAACCGTCGAACGCCAGGCACAGACAGCGAAGCCCACCACCAAGGCACAGGGCATGATCGGCAGCAGCCCGGCCATGCAAAAACTCTACAGCAGGATTCACAAGGTCGCCCCCACTTCAGCCTCGGTACTTATCAACGGCGAAACCGGT
>JALUYN010000217.1 GCA_027012915.1 Cellvibrionaceae bacterium | reverse complement strand
CGGCAATCTTAACAATGGCAATAGGCATGTACCTTCGGGTCTCCTGCCATTTCAAGTTCCACAGAATTACAGTCGCAATGTACTTTGGTAACGCTCATAGTTCTCTCCAACTTGTTGCAAGTGTATTTGGCCACACATTGATGCCTGCTAGCGCTCTTCAACAATAATAGCTATAACTTCGGTATCGCCAACATTGGTTACCTGATGAGTCCAGGCTTTATGCCACATAATATGGCCATCGGGCACATTGGCTTCGAACGACTTACCGTCATCTTCGGTAATACGCAATGTTCCACCTTTTTGGAAGTACACGGTTTCATTGTGGTGATGATGGGGTAGATCCTCTTCACCTGGCTGTAACACCATTTTCAATACCATAACGTGGTCGTTCTCAAACAGCAGTTGGTACTGATCGGGAGACTCGATATGTGCCGCGCCATAGTCACCGGCGAAAGCGGTCGTGGTTAAAAGCAGCCCCAGAGCGGTTGCTGCAAACAGTTTTACTTTAATCATCATATACTCCAGCTAGGGCCTGTGGCGGCGCGCGCCACCACAGACCGATTCACTTAGAAAGTGCGAATCAGTTTTTCATTGACGAATTCTTTGATTCCCAAATGCCCCAACTCTCGGCCATAGCCAGATTTTTTAACACCACCCATGGGCATGCTGGCGTAAGTCCAGGACATGTGATTGACAAATGCAGTACCGGCTTCCAACTGCTCTGCCACGCGGATACCACGCTGCTCGTCACTGGTGTAGACCGAACTGCCCAACCCAAACAGACTGTTATTGGCCGCCGCGATAGCTTCGGCTTCATCTTTAACTACAAACACGCAGGCTACCGGGCCAAAAATTTCCTCTTCGTGCGCGGGCGTACCCTCGGGAATATCCGTGATAATGGTCGGCTCAACAAAGGCACCGTTACGCTTGCCGCCTAACAACAGTTTTGCACCACCTTCCACAGAGCGCACAATCTGATCTTCTACATCGCGCGCTGCTTTTTCAGTACACAGCGGCCCATAGTGCTCACCGTCCTGAGTTGGGTTACCGGCCTCTAGAGCGCCTAGCTTGTCTTTAACCTTTGCTAGAAACTCTTCTGCAATAGACTCCACGAGAATAATGCGCTTGGGAGAGATACAAATTTGACCACTGCACAGCATCTTGGTCATTGCCAAGTACTCAGCCGTTTCTTCAATATTCGCATCGTCGAGTACGATAAATGGGTCGACGCCGCCCAGCTCCATTACAGTCTTTTTGACGTTGCGGCCGGCTTGCTCACCCACTTTGGCACCACCGGCGTTGCTGCCGGTGAATGAAACGCCCTGGACGCGGTCGTCATCAATCACCATGCCCGCGTTACGCGCAGAAACCACCAGGTTGGTGTACACACCTGTCGGGGTTCCCGCGTCCTTCATGATTTGGTCGAAAGCTCTGGCACACTGAGGCACATTAGAAGCGTGCTTCGTTAACACCACGTTGCCGGCGATCAGGTTGGGGGCGGTGCAGCGAGCCGGCTGGTAGAACGGGAAGTTCCACGGCTGAATGCCATACACAATACCCACCGGTTGGTTGATCATGGTGCCCTCGCCATCCCGGGTTGAAATGGCTTTTGGCGCCAGCAGGGATTCCCCTTCATCGGCGTAGAAATCGAAGATCTCTGCCACCAGATCGATCTCTGCGCGGCCGTGCTCCAGCTTCTTGCCCATCTCTTCAGCCATCAGCAAAGCCAGGGCTTCCTTTCGCTCTCGATACAATTGTGCAACGCGCTTCAATACCGCAGCACGTTCTTCGAAGCTTGCGGCACGCCAGGATTTAAAGGCCTCATCGGCCTCACCAATGGCCTGCTCAATTTGCTCCGGCGACATCTCTTCAAAATTCTCGATGAGTTCACCGTTGTAGGGATTGATCGATTGAATACTCATAATTGCTACATCCTTTCAGAACACTGTCTAGTTCACATCCGTAAACTTGATCCTTCCAATTTACGGATGACGCTTCAGCAAAATGTGATTTTGCTTTGCTCACAAAATCAAAGACTTAGAGTCATCGATTTTGGCAACACCTCCTTGTGTTGCACCGTGTCCGCCAAAAACTTGCGTTTTCGGATGGGCACTAGCTACTTAAAGAAACTCATTGATATGAGCGGCAAAACGTTTCAGGTCCGCTTCGACATCGGCGTTTTTCATTACGTCATAGCAGGCGAAAGTCGGCAGAGCTTCCATGCCAAAGAAACGGAAATTCATATGCATGGGGAACCACAGATCATCGACACTCTTACCCTGGAATAGATATTCATTGGCATCGTTAAATGATTCTTCAGGCGCGTTGAAGGTCAGCGACAACAGGTAGCGCTTGCCGGTTAATGTGCCACCCGCACCGTAGTTCTGTTTCGGGCTGTCGTGATGACGGCCGTCGCCATTACACAGAGCGCCACCCATCCCTGCGGTATAAACTTCATCCATGTATTTTTTGAAGGTCCAGGGCACTCCCATCCAGTTCACCGGCGATTGCAGCAGAACCACGTCTGCCCACTGGTGGTTTTGCAGTTCAGTCTCTAG
This sequence comes from Cellvibrionaceae bacterium, assembly GCA_027012915.1. The sequence continues at coordinate 284 of JALUYN010000217.1, read as the reverse complement.
ATCCCAGCCGTCATCAATGGTGACTATTCGGGTGGTGTGACCCTTGGATTGCAGTAGCTCGTTGGCCGAATTTACCAACGCGGTATTTAAACGACCTTCGGAAAAGGGATACTTGTGGTGTGCATTGATAATCAAGATATTGTTCATAATGTTTCCTGTAATATTTCCTAAACAAGGTGTAATATCGGGTACAGGTTTATTATGGTTACCTAGACTGCAGAAACAATTAGTATACTTTTGGTAACCACCCTATTTTTTGGGAGGCAATAATGGAAAGTTACGTA
>JALUYN010000216.1 GCA_027012915.1 Cellvibrionaceae bacterium | reverse complement strand
CGGCAAGCGCTACAGCGCGGGCTGGGCCGCAGCGCTCACCACCGGCCAGGCCGTTGCCGTCAACACCGGCCTCAGCGACCGCGGCTACACCGGCCAGGAGAGCCTCGATGCCATCGGCCTCGACGACAGGGGGAGTGCCGTGCTAGCCGAAAAACCGCATCAAGGGCAAAAAAACCGGAATCGTCGATCGCGCCGGCGAAAATCGGCTGCAAGCCATTATCGCACCAAGGAAAAATTACGATCCGGGCCGAGACTCGCCTCAGGGCCTCACGTTGACTACAACGCGCGCCTCTACGACCCCACCCTGGGACGGTTCCTCTCCGTTGATCCGCTCATCGCCCACCCCGGCTCCACCCAGTCCATCAACCCCTACAGCTACGTGGAGAACAATCCACTGAACAAGACCGACCCCACCGGGGAGGCGAGTTCGGAGGTCTGTAGCGGCAGCGGCAGCAACAGGGTGTGTACGCAGATGGTTACGCCGACCGGTTCACATATTCCCCAGAAAGTGACGGTCAATCAATCAACCGGGGCGGTCAGCGGAGCGCTTGCCGGCACCAATGGGCATTCGATCGCCCGCAGCACGGATTACAACAGCATGGAGTCGTTCTCGCCCGTGCATACGACGGCGGCTAACGCTCATACCAATCCGAATACGCACAACTACAGCGGGCAAAACCCGGCTTCGGCGGGCGGACAGACCACGAGCAGCAATGGGGCATCAAATGATTCAGTCCCGAACGCAAAAGAACGGCAAAAAACATTCGATGCAACCAAGAAATATTTGAAGGATCATCATGCTTTGAATGGAACAAATCCTGTATTTATAAATAAGTTTTATGCAGGAAAAGAAGACGTCGGCGGTAAGTTGAGTGATTACAAATCTTTCGCAACTTATGATCAGTTACAAAAGTTTCTTTCGTCGGGTTCTGGACGGGGCTATGCAGATTTAGCTGGTCTTTCAACTAATGGTGGTCAAGTGTTCATTTTTGCTGGCGCGACAATTGGAGGATCATTGGGGCCAAGGCAGACGCCCAATGGGGTTATGTTTAATACTCCAAGCTTGTCACCGGAGCAGATGACAGAATTTTTTACTCTGCATGAAATAGGTCATCTTAGGACTTGGAAGTCAAATGGGACGGGCTATCTTGATTCAGAGTGGAATGCGAACGGTTATGCGATTGATGAAATGAAGAAATTAGGGCAATGGCCGTAGAGGCAGGAGAAATATATGAGAGTTAGAACTTTGTTGGCAGGATTAAGCGTATTGCTAGTGTCTTTCTCTTATGCGACGGCGGGCTTTTCAATGAGTTTTTTACGCCCTACTTTGTCTGACTACGTACGGCGCTCAAGTGAAATTGCGATCGTCAGGATTCAAAAAGTTGAGCGCCTTGTACCTAAAGGGGGGCACAATACGTCCTGTGGTTATGTGTACAATGCCGTTGTTCATCGGAACATTAAAGGAACTAAAAAAAGCTTTAAATTTTATTCTGATATCGCTGATAATTATTTGGGAAAGGGATATAAATATCTTGTTATTGCAATTCCTTTCTCAGAGCCAGAGAAAAATTTTGATGCAATAAATACGAACATGCCCAATGTCTGTCAGGGGGATGAAGCCATACCGTATTGGGTTCCTGGTGAGGAATATCGTGAGGGATATCCGCTTATGGTTCCGTTGATTCATGGAAAGTCCAAGGATTGGATATTTACAGCAAAGTATTCTCTGTTGTTTTTAAGCGTTTTTGAAGTGCGAAAAACGGTCATTAATAAGCATTGTTATGCGGGAGTGCCTTTGCGTGAGGCGCTGGGCCTAATCGCAGCAGCAGAACATGGAAATAGCGCGACCGAGGAGTATCTGAGAGGCACATATCCTAGAGGAAAGCCGTATTATTATCTGGCGGATCCGTGTGGCTGGGCTCCTGGAAAATGAATGAGAAATGAGGAATCAACGGGGCCAAAAGAGTAAAAAGGAAAGGGGACGCTACCCTTTATCGTGAGCAAGCAAGCCAGCATTAATCATAGGGGTCAAGACTAGTAATATAAGGTTTATGGATCAAGCCGACAGAATACGCGCGAGAATAACCGCGGCGAGCGGCTCGATGTGAACGGCAGCATGAGTATCAGAAGAACCCTGAGCCTGGCCGGTATCACGATCATCGACACCGGCGGAGCCCGGGGTGGGCGAGGCTCGTGCCCGGTGCCGGCGCCACCGAGGCAATACCATTGCCATTGCCGACAGCAGCGGGCACCTGGTGCAGGGCCTGGCCTATGCCGACTTCGGCAAGCGCTACAGCGCGGGCTGGACGCAGGCCATGAGCACCGGCGAGGCGCTCAGCGTCAACACCACCCTCAGCGACCGCGGCTACACCTGTCAGGAGAGCCTCGATGCCATCGGCCTCGACGACTACAACGCGCGCCTCTACGATCCGGCGTTGGGAAGATTCCTCTCAACCGATCCGCTGATCGCCAACCCCGGCTCCACCCAGTCCATCAACCCCTACAGCTACGTGGAGAACAATCCACTGAACAAGACCGATCCGACCGGGGAAATGAGTTGTACGCCCAGTGGCGCCGGCAAGACGGTGACTTGCACGAACACGCCGCTGGGCTCGCGCATCCCGCAGAAGACGACGGTCAAGGTCGGAAGCAACGGCAAGGTGACCACCAGCGGGGCCGGGGCCTTGCCGGGTGGGGGCATCGCGATGAGTGGGGGTCAACGGGTAGAGTAGAGGACAGGCTCCGACATCGTTAGGAATCAGCCTATCTGTTTCCGCCCCTTTCGTTTGGCGGTGTCTCAATAGCCAATCCATGAATACCATTACCAGTCCTCCCTCATCAAA
>JALUYN010000215.1 GCA_027012915.1 Cellvibrionaceae bacterium | reverse complement strand
CCCTGAATATTTGAGGGAAATATGTTCTTGGGGCTAACGGTCAGCCCCATGCGAAATATCGCCTTGGCAAATAAATTATTGGCACTGGCAGAACCGGTGCCATTGACGTTGGCAAACTTGACCACCAGATCATTTACCACCGTTTTACGCGCTGTATTGGTGCTCATGCTGACTGCCCCGCCTTGGTTACGTGATAAGTAAACTTCTGCATATCCCAGGCCGCGGTTGGGCAGCGCTCGGCACACAGACCACAGTGCAGGCAAACGTTTTCGTCTTTTACCATAATGCGCTGCGTCGGCAGGTCTTCAGAGATGTACAGCGCCTGCGCCACATTGGTCGCCGGCGCACTGAGGTTCTGACGTAATACGTCTTCTGCATCATTACCGGTAAAGGTCAGGCAATCGGTTGGGCAGATATCGATACAGGCATCGCATTCAATACAATTGCCCTCGGTAAATACGGTTTGCACATCGCAATTGAGACAGCGCTGTGCTTCTTCCAGCGCAGTTTGTACATCAAAGCCCAGCTCCACTTCGAGCATGCGATCCTTGATGGACTTGGCCACATCTTCATGAGGCACAGCGTGGCGCTCGTCAGTTACCACCGGACTGTCGTAACTCCACTCGTGAACTCCCATCTTCTGGCTGACCAGATTGGTGCCGGGCTCGGGACGTTCGGTGACCGCCCTACCCTGCATAAACAGATCCATGGAAATGGCGGCCTGATGCCCATGCGCCACAGCGGTAATAACGTTTTCAGGTCCGAAAGCAGCATCGCCACCGAAGAACACTTTAGGGTTGGTAGACTGGAAGGTATCTCGGTCGACTACCGGCATATCCCATTTGCCAAATTCCAGCCCCAGCGTGCGCTCAATCCACGGGAAGGCGTTGTCCTGACCAACGGCAATGCACACGTCGTCACAATCCATAACGACATCCGGTTCACCGGTGGCGATCAAACTACGGTTGCCATATTCATCGTACTCTGCGCGAACCAATTCGAAGCGCATTCCCACCAGTTTTCCATCTTTGACGATAAAGGCTTTGGGTGTGTGGTTTTCAAAGATCTCGACGTTCTCACGCTCGGCGTCTTCAATTTCCCAGGGCGATGCTTTCATATCAGCACGAGGACTGCGAACCACCACCTTGACTTCGTCAGCGCCGAGACGCAACGCAGTTCGGCAACAATCCATTGCCGTATTACCTCCGCCCAGCACCAACACTTTTTTGCCCACGACCTTAGTGTGCTCGAAGGCGACAGATGCCAACCAGTTGATACCGAGATGTATATTGGCGTCTGCTTCTTCGCGCCCGGGAATATTCAGATCCCGGCCGCGAGGCGCACCGGTGCCGACAAAAACTGCGTCGTAATTTTTGTCGAGAATCGCCTTTAAACTGTCGACATAGGTGTTGTAGTGAGTCACCACACCCATGTCGGTAATAAAGTTAACTTCCTGATCCAGTACTTCGTCGGGCAGACGAAACGATGGAATCTGACTGCGCATAAAGCCGCCGCCTGCGGGCTGATCATCGTAGAGGTCTATGCTGTAACCCAGTGGCATCAGGTCACGCGCCACGGTTAAAGACGCAGGCCCGCCACCAATTAACGCTACGCGTTTACCATTTTTTTGTTTGGGAATTTCAGGCATCTGTGCCGCGACGGCGGCGTCGTCTTTGTTGTCTCCAGCTGCACGCTTCAGCCGGCAAATAGCAACGGGATCTTCTTCGACACGCCCGCGTCGACACGCGGGTTCACATGGACGATCGCAAGTGCGACCCAACACGCCGGGAAATACATTGGATTCCCAATTGAGCATGTAGGCATCGGTATAGCGACCGGCGGCAATCAAGCGGATGTACTCTGGCACCGGAGTGTGTGCTGGACAGGCGTACTGACAGTCCACCACTTTATGAAAATACTCGGGCCGTTTTATATCTGTAGATTTCACGGCTAGTCCCACCTAGTTGAGCTTTCAGTTTGTTGTTTTTTATTACTGCGATTTAGAATTTTTATAGATATTTTTTGCGCTAACGACTCGCAGCAACTCGTTAGCATATGACGATTACTATACTGTGAAACACCCGACTTTAGTCCGGTGTGTAGCCGTCTAAATTCAATTTGGCGCATTTGGATAGGTTTGTCTTTGACATAAAAGTGAATGCCATAGACCAAAGTTTTCAAACGGATTGTGCTTGCAAAAATAGAGACTGACAAAGCACTTTTGGTCACAAAAATTCAGAGCAGAATTTCCAATGATTCTTCCGTAAAACTGCGTTCTTATTCATAGATCCCGGGCGGAGGAAAAGTCGCGATCATCATCGACTTCGATGATTTCAGATACTAGCTGGGATCACTGCATGACATTTTCCCGGGCACAAAAAAGGGAGCCGAAGCTCCCTTATTAAAGGCAAAGGCCGTCTGAAACTTAGGCCACTTCAAACAAACCAGCTGCGCCCATACCGCCGCCAACACACATGGTGACAACAACGTATTTAACGCCGCGACGCTTACCTTCGATCAACGCATGCATGGCCATACGGTTACCGCTCATGCCGTAGGGGTGACCAATGGAAATTGCACCACCGTTAACATTGTATTTCTCTGGGTCGATACCCAGCTGATCACGACAGTAGATTGCCTGACACGCAAACGCTTCGTTCAGCTCCCACAGGCCAATGTCGTCAATGCTCAAACCGTTGCGCTTCAGCAACTTAGGAATCGCGAATACCGGACCAATACCCATCTCATCAGGCTCACAACCAGCAACTGCCATGCCGCGATAGATACCCAGGGGCTCCAGGTTACGCTGCTCGGCCAACTTGCCATCCATCAATACAACGGCAGCC
>JALUYN010000214.1 GCA_027012915.1 Cellvibrionaceae bacterium | reverse complement strand
GCCCCCATGAGCAACGTTGGCACAACCACCAATATGATTTGCGGCTTTTTTGAATTTCGCAATCCGGTGTTGTTTCCGGTATTGCAATCTCTGCCACCACTGGTGTTGATGCAATCAAAAAACAGCGCCAGCGGTAATCGCATAGACGCGCTGATCAAACTGATGTTGCAAGAACTCAGCGACAAGCGCCCGGGCTTTTACACCGCGATTGATCAAATGGCGTTTCTGATTTTTGTGGAAGTTCTGCGACAGCAAATGACCCAGGGAGATTTGGGTACAGGATTAATTAAGGCATTGTTTGATCCACGGCTGGGGCGGGCACTCAACGCCATTCATCAGCGCGCAGAAGTGGATTGGACATTGGAATCTCTGGCTCGGGAAGCCGCCATGAGTCGTTCCAATTTTTCAGACAGTTTCGGTAAGCTTATTGGCTTGAGTCCGATGAAATATTTGACGCAGTGGCGCATGAATCAAGCCCGACATCTGCTGAAAACCACACAGCTGTCTGTGGCTCAGATAGCCGAACAAAGTGGCTACGAATCGGAGGCGGCGTTTCGCAAAGCCTACCGCAAGACTCTGGGTGAGCCCCCCGGTGCCGTGCGCGCCAACTCCGATTAACCGAATACCGTTAGTGTGTAATTGACCATCGATTACAACTCACTGTCAGGTACGTGTTTTATATCACCCCATTTACCACCTGACTCGACGATATGAGTCGGAACGTCTTTTTCCAAACCTTGTAAACGTCTAGTTTTTGTTGACGTACGACTTGCCAAAGGTCATACCATAGGCGCAGAAACCGCCGCGCTGAGGCGCGTAGCGCTGCGGATTGGCGGTAAACGTGTCGCGATTCTTCGCTGAACCGAATCGATAGATGGCGTCGCTGTTAGTTCGAGAGTCATTCTATGGATGCAAAGGTCGCGACTACATGTCCAAAGATCTCCGCCTTGTGTCCAGAAATCCAAACCAACTAAGAGAGTGTATTCGCTCGATACTACGCCCGTTCATCGTACGCTTGTCGAGAATTCCTGATTTGCTGGTGATGATCGTCCGCCCAGGACACTAACGTGTACAGAGGCTTCACCAGATCTCGTCCTAACTCGGTGAGCTCATACTCCACTTTCACCGGTACTTCCGGGTAAACCGTTCTTTCGACGTAGCCCTCGCGTTCCAGACTGCGCAGGGTCTGCGTCAACATTCGCTGCGAGATACCAATGACTCGCGATTTGATGGAATTGAATCGATCCGTGCCATCCACCAGAGCAAACAGCACCAGCACCGACCATTTATCACCGATCTGTGCCACCACATTGCGGATAGGACAGTCATCATTATTCTCAAAAATCCGCTTTTGCGCTTGTTCCGCCGCCATCTAATTCGCTCCTCCACAGGTGTTTCCGTGTTCTTACCGGTCTTTCCAGCCGCCGCTGCTACATCATCAGGTTACCAAAAGGTGCCCTAAGCACATACTGGTACCTTCTTGTTATGCAGGTTACTAATGATTACCATGAAATTCAAATGGTACTTCAAACAGCGAGAGGAGAAACCGCTATGTGGAAAACAATGACAACTCTGATATTTGTTCTGGCGAGCAACCTGGTTAGCGCTCAGGATGCCGAGAAAGTAATTATCGATCTGAAATCCCTGCAGAAGCCGGGCTGGACAGAGCACGAGCAGAAAAACGCCGAGGTGATCACTGACTTTGTGCAAAACCTGATGAACAACCACAATTTTGAATATGTGCTGGAGCACTACAACGACAGCGCTTACGTTCAGCACAACCGCAATATCCCGGATAAGGTCACTGGCCTGGTGGGCTTTCTACAGGAGTTTGTCGCAGAGTATCCGGACTACAGCTACGATGTGAAGCACATATACGTGGACGGCGACTACGTAATCTTTCACTCCCACGCCACCCTTAAACGAGAAGACCGCGGCAATGATCAGAAGGGTATGAATATTGTCGACAGCTGGCGTCTGCAAGACGGAAGAATTGTCGAGCACTGGGATTCCATTCAGGCACTGGATGGCTTTATGCGCTTCTACTCATTGATCAGTGGTGGCAATATTCGCAATGCCAATGGTGTTTTCTAAGAGTATTCATTTCTATGAAGAAAGAGAGGCGTTGGTACAACCAACGCCTTCTCCTATCTCACTCAGAATGATCAATCTACTTATCGAGTTCACTCTCTTCGATAGCAGAACTGAGTTTCTGATAGATCCCTAAACCAACGATCACCAAAACGGATGACAGAATAAGAACCGATGGATAAATCAGCAAACTCACGTCTTTTGTTCCAGCCTTGAAGATATAAACAAGCCCTTCCATGCTTACTGCAATAGAAATAATGACCATAATCTTCGTAACTGTTTCCCTTGCTTCTTTAGGTTTTCTCAGTTCCTTATCTCTAAGAATTTCTTCTTCAACCATATACTTGGCAACATCAATAATCGCAATCGATATGATCACCGAACTTACCGACTGTAGTATGGTAAAAATAAAGTCGTCGTAATTTTCAAGAAAAAATAAGCTGGAAAAAGCTGAATAGAGTGAAGAACCTATTATTGAAACAGCCATAACGACAAGTGTTATTGCCGCTACAGAATATAACAAGGTGGAGACGTACTCGAATAATCTACGCATTGCTCTCTGCATGTTGCTTCGGAAGTATAATCATACAGCATGACACATAACTTTACTTCATCAATCCTTTGCCATGATTACTCTACAAGAATTTGTGAAGGAGTCTTTGAGAAATCTCTACTCTTTATCAAAACTATCAACGATGATGGCTCCCATTGAAGCAGGCATTGCAATCACAACCAATCGTTTTATTGCAACAACGG
>JALUYN010000213.1 GCA_027012915.1 Cellvibrionaceae bacterium | reverse complement strand
TCTGATCGGATTTCGGGATCGCGACGGCGTCTGATTCTTGTAGGCTGTGGTGAAAACAAAAAAGGCGCTTGTGACTCAGTCGCAAGCGCCTTTTTTGTTTTGGAATCGAAAAAATACTCTCCCCTATTTGAATTGCGATTTTGTCAGCATCTTTTACAGTAAATTGGAGGGTGTATTCTAAGTTGTTGATTCTTATAGCGTGGCATTCTACTTGCAGAAAGAACTAAGTGCGTTTTTAGTAGGCCTGGGGTTCGTAGGCTTAATTGTTTTATGCATAACTAGACTATGGAGAAGTGATGTTAGCTACTAAGAAATTATTTGCAGGAATTGCATTGTTGGGTGCATCGGTTGTGGCTCATGCTGTCCCAGTCGCTGTGGACTTAAGTGACTGGACATCTCAAGGGGGAAGCTCCCAGTGGCTTGTGCAGTCTGGAAACGACTCTGTGCTGCAGAGACTAAATGGCGCGCCCACAGTCTTCTTTGACCAGAATACAACCAGCACTCATGGTACGGCATTGAGTGGCAGTATTCGTGTAACACCAGGCGGAAATGGGGATGATGACTTTATCGGATTTGTACTCGGATATGATTCCGGTGAGATATTTTCGAATTCCGCCGATTATTACTTGATTGATTGGAAGCAAGGTGATCAGGCTGGTTGGGGGCAGGGGCTGGCTATCTCTCACGTCACAAACGGAGAAAATGGTAATACTACCGGTACTAGCGGTTCGTTTTGGCAGCACACCTCCGGAGAGGTGGATTTAATCACCAGGGCGAACAACCTTGGCAATACAGGCTGGGTAGACAATACGGAGTATATGTTTGATCTCCTGTTTACCGCTTCATCGATAAAAGTCTGGGTGGACGACGTCTTGGAAATAGATGTTAATCCAGGTCAGTTCGGATTGAATGCCTTTAGTGATGGCTCTTTCGGATTCTACAACTACTCGCAGCAGAGTGTGTTGTATGCGGGAATTAAGGAAGAGGATTTCTGTGTTGTAAATCCCAATGATTCTTCATGTATCGGTGGTAATGTCCCAGTTCCTGCTCCGCTAACGCTGATGGGCCTGGGGTTGTTGGGAATTGCCATGCGTCAGCGACGCAAAGCTTAACGACTTGAGTAATGAGCTAATCTCGCTTCGATTTTCGAAGCGAGATTATTTTTCTTGTTGTTTCTTATTTGTACATTCTGGGCAGTACATCTTCTTCAGGGTTGCCACTGCGGCGGTGTTTGATTACCCCGGCAATATGCAGCACCACGCATACAAACAAGATTTGCACGCTGATGCCATGGATAGTGTGGAACAGGCCGGCAAGTTCTTTGTTTTCTGGTGTCAGTAAAGGCAGTTCGAACAGGCCGTAGATGTTGATGGGGCTGCCGAAAAAATTGCTCATCAATACGCCGGACAAAGGTACCGCCAACATCAGCATATACATCAGGTGTTTGACGGCGGTGGCCAATTTGCGATCGCGGGGTGCAATAGCATCCGGCAATGCCGGCGCGGGGCTGAAGGCTAGCCAGGCCACCCGCACTACTACCAATAGCAGAACCAGAGCGCCGGTTGCTTTATGCAGGCCGTAAATCATGCCTCTCTGGGCATGGTCGTCGGGCAGGCCTTCCATATACGAGCCGACGATCATCAGGCTGATGATCATCAGGGCGATTAGCCAGTGCAGCAGTCGTGAGACGGCGCCGTAGTGAGTGCTGGTGTTTTTCATGGCGTTTCGAAGCTCTCTGGTTTGTTATTTAAGTTCGTTTAAATGAAAAGGCCATAACCTGATCGATGTGATTACTCCCGGTTATGGCCATCAATAAACGGTCAACACCCAAGGCTACCCCAGCGCAATCGGGGAATCCAGATTGCAGTGCCGCGAGAAATTTCTGGTCTACCGGGTTATCGGGTAACGACAGTGTCTGGCGTTTGTGACGATCCTGCTGGAAGCGCTGCTGCTGCTCTGTGGCGTCGCTGAGTTCCCAGTAGCCGTTGGCCAGCTCTATGCCGTCCAGATAGATCTCAAAGCGGCGCGCCACTCGATCCCCTTGGGCGTTGTTGCCAATTCGTGCCAAAGCGGCCTGCGTGTGCGGGTAGTCATAGATGGCGCAGAGCCCTTGAGGAAGCTTGGGTTCGATAATATGGGTCATTAATAGATCGAGCCAAACGTCACGATCATCGTCTTGCCAATCCAGTTCGATGTGTTGTTTGGCCAGAGTTTGCAGGGTGTTGCTGTCGCTTGAGTGAGGGTTGATGCCAAGCTCTGACTCAAACAGTTCGCGGTAGCTGAATCGATGAACGTCGAGTGAGCCACAGGCATGTTGTATCAGCTCTAGAACTTCATTAATGAGTTGCTGATCATCGAGGCCCAGGCGATACCATTCCAGCATGGTGAATTCCGGGTTGTGACGCGGGCCGCTCTCTTCGTTGCGAAATGCCTTGCCGAGGCTATAAATATCACCGCTGCCATTGGCGAGCAGCCGTTTCATAAAAAATTCGGGAGACGTCTGCAGATAAACTTGTTGCTGGCAGGCTTGAGCTGGAATTAACTCGATATGCGGGTCGGTGCCGGCACTGCTGGCGAGTACGGGAACGTCTACTTCCATGACGTTGCGTTCGGCAAAGAACTGGCGGAGCCTCTGGTAAAGCTTTGAGCGGGCTATCAACGTGTTCTGATCAGGGCCGGGTTGCCAGTCTGAATTTGTCATGGGGTTGCCACTGGTATGGATGTGTGTGGAAGAAACAAAAACGCGCCCAGTAGGGCGCGTTCGCAAGGTCATGTCAGAAGCCTTATATCAGGCGTCTTTCGCGCGGCTCAGATACTCGCCGGTGCGAGTGTCGACGCGAATAACTT
>JALUYN010000212.1 GCA_027012915.1 Cellvibrionaceae bacterium | reverse complement strand
TGCTCTCAACGCAGAGCTACTGTTTTCAACGTAAAGCTACTATCTCCGATTGCCTGAGATTTCAACAGGTGATACCGTATCAAAAAAATGGTGATTCCAGGTCATTATGACAATAACAACCGACAAGCCTGAAGCCGAGCCCACAACAGCGGGAGACTACCTTGCAGCCCTTCGCGACTTCGCGATGGCCAAGGGAATCAATGCGCAAACTCTGCTGCATGACAGTCACATTCCAATGCAACAATTGTTGAGTCCACCTGCTCGTATCAATGCCATTTATATGAATCGAGTGGCCAGCAATTTTTATAAAGAGCTGCAAAATCCTATTGCGACAGCCGTCGAATTCGGCCTCAGTATTTCCGTGTCTCATCATGGGCTACTGGCTATCGCAGCTCAAAGTGCGGAAAACGTGCGCGGAATTTGCAATATTGTTGCGCAGTATTTTTGTACGCGAACCAGTACCCAGGAAGTGTCGCTAACGGATGGTGCCGACTATGTGCACGCGCGCCTGATTAGCAAAAAACTGCCCGGCTTCGATACTCAGGCACGTTATTTCTTCGACCTGTCGACACTTGTCACAATTATCAACTGTGGCAATCAAATCTTCGACAAATTTGAAGCGGAGACTGACACCGAAGAGATGCCCATTATTCGTGTCGATCACAGTGAGCCCGAGAACTTCCCCCATCATCTGCTGCAGGATCTGGCCATCGTTGAATTTGATGCAGAGCAGATGGAACTCTGCATCCCCAACAGTTGGATGGATTTTCCGCTACCCACAGCCAACTCCGAGCTGACCTCCGCTGCCATCGACCAGTGCGAGAGCGAACTTCGACAGCTAAAGCCCTTGGATTTGATCGATCAGATTCGCAACCGTCTGCGCAACATCACTGGCAACACTCCCACACTGGAGCAATTGGCGTCGCAACTGTTTATGTCACCCAGCACACTTAAACGGCGTCTCAAAGAACAGAACACGACCTATCAGGAAATAAAGACCGAAGAGCGATTTCTGAAAGCGCAAGAAATGCTACAACAGGGTTTTCAAAGTGAGAGCATCGCCGAACAGTTAGGGTTCAGCGACGCTTCAAATTTTACCAAAGCATTTAAAAAGTGGAGTGGCATGACGCCTAAGGCGTTTCGGCAGAGCATGTCGGATTGATGTTCTCAGACCGTTGTGATTTGGAAAAAGCCAAACGACCATCATTGAGCCTGCCAAACTTCAGCATCAGAAAATCCAGCACATAGTTTTGATACAAGCGCCATGGTAAACGTTGCCCCTGCTGCGGCATTTTGTCTTTCGCCCGCATGACATAGCCCGACTGCAAATCGATAAACGGTACGCCACCAGGGTCACCGTCGGTATTGCGGGGTACTACTTGCCGCGCTCCAGTTTTGCTCATTCGGTTGATAATGCGGCAGACGTACTTCAATACCAAATCCGCTTTTAGCGTCCAGGAAGCATTGGTGTAACCGAAAACGAATCCCATATTGGGGAGATCTTCCAAAAGCACACCGCGATAACACATCTTCTGAGCAATATCGAAAACCTTACCATCAACACGGAGATCCATACCCCCGAGCAGCTGCAGATCCAATCCGGTAGCGGTAATAATGACATCGGCTTCCAACTGCTCGCCAGATTTCAACAAGATACCCTGTTCGTTAAAACGTGCAATTCGATCGGTTACCATCGATACATCACCCCGACGTATCGCCTTGAACATATCACCGTCGGTGACAGCACACACACGCTCATCCCAGGGATCATAGCGAGGCGTGAAGTGTTTCATATCCGTCTCAGGACCAACGGCCTCCTGCACATGACTCTGTAGAAAGTTACGCGCCTTGTTGGGAAAGAACTTACAGTACTGATACATCAGAAACGACATAGTAATATTTCTGGCCCGTACTAGACGGTAATAGAGCTTCGCCGAAAATTTCTCACGCAGAACTTCCAGCTTCGGGTCCACCTTTGGCATGCTCATCACATATGACGGCGATCGCTGCAAGAGCGTGACATGCTCCGCCTTATCTGACATAGCAGGCGCCAGAGTCACCGCCGTTGCGCCACTACCAATGATCACTACTTTCTTACCCGAATAGTCGTAGTTTTCTGGCCAGTGTTGCGGGTGAATCACTTCCCCACCAAAAGTCTCGCGACCGGTAAACTCCGGCTCATAGCCAGATTGATAGTTGTAGTATCCGGTGCAAGCCATAACGAAGTTCGCCTTCACTGTTCTTTGGCTATTGCTTTTTTGATCGGTGACCGTGAGATACCAACACTGTTCATCACTGTGCCAATTGGCGGCCGTAACCCGTTGGGAGTATTGAATCTTTTGACTGATATTGTTTTCTTCCGCGGCCTCTATGATGTAGTTGCGGATAAGGCTGCCGTCGGCAATGCCCTGCGGATTCAGCCAGGGTTTAAATCCGTAGCCAAGAGTAAACATATCAGAATCCGAGCGAATTCCGGGGTAGCGAAACAGGTCCCAGGTGCCACCCATGGAATCGCGACTCTCAAATAGTGTAATGCTCTTGTCCGGGCAGGCACGACTAAAATGCACGCCAGCGCCCACACCGGACAGACCGGCACCTATAATCACAATATCGTATTGCTCGCTGCTCACAACCTCTCTCCCTGGGGTGTCTCCCCCTAATTATTATGTTGGATTACTTGCTACCACCCATAAAAGCCATCACGGCTTTCTGATAGGACGACGGTAGCAGGCGCTGCACCATGTCGAGGAATTTTGCGTCTTTGCCCACAAGCACCCGGCCGGTGTTCTTGCGTATGCCATCAAAGATTATCTGGGCAGCTTTTTCGGGTGTGGTTTTGGCCAGCTCTTCATT
>JALUYN010000211.1 GCA_027012915.1 Cellvibrionaceae bacterium | reverse complement strand
GTACACGAGCCACAAGATCAGTATAGATCGTCGGCAATTACAGCAACTTCACAGCAACGATTGTATTCACATATTGATTCGCCAACGCCCGGGCGACACCGCAGAAACCGAGGTGGAATGCTACGGTGTCGTCAATGGCGAACATCTATTATACCGGGCACTGATATGCCTTATGCCCATGCAGGCACCAGAAGAGACTCACTGACAGGCCACTGTTAAAACACCGAACATTACCGTAGGATGGCGCGAGCGCGCACCTGTGTTTATTTGCCAATCCATATTTATTTACCATCAGCACCGATTTCTCCATGCAGACTTTCAATGCCAGGGTGATTACCATCGCCCCGCTTCAAATCCCCTTTGCTCTGAAGACAGGGGTAGATACAGATTCAATTCACTACAGAAATCTGTTGTCAGACATTGCCGATCTGGACCCGGCAATTCAGATCAGCGGACGCAATGACTCCGAGCAATATCAGAACCTGAAAGAAGATGACGACGATGCCTGCCTGTTCCGCTGGCAAGTTGAAGACAAAGACGGCACCTTGAGATTCAATGTCTTCCAGAACCAAATCGCTATCGTCGATACGGTCCTGCCAGAGCACCTTGCGGACTCTGTAAGCGAGCTGGAAAACACAGCCAAGCAACAAACTCGCAGGCTCATCGAACGGCACTGGCCGCGCTTTGTGGAATTGCTGCAAACCATTCAGCATCGGGTCAAGAATCCCCTGCTGCTGCGCGCCGGCGATATGGAGACTACAACCGACGAACCGCAGATTCACTGGATCTCGCGAACACTGCTGGTCGCTCCCGCTGAACGCGCCCAACCCCAAGTGCAATCTCTAATGTCGGAATGGCTAGCGGAAACTCAGTACCCACAACACGCCGCTGAGATTGCCAGGGGCGAGCGCGACTACTCCATGACCTGGCTCAACTATGTTTTGGTTGAACAACAGCACGACTATCACATCGACACCATGATTCTCGCGCAGTACTACTACACCGCCCAGGAAAATTGCCTGAAGCAACTAAAGCAAGCCATATCGGCCACCTATATCGACGGGCAACTGCAAACTGCCGAGAAACAGCTGTCGAAAAGCCGCGTCACCACACGTTTGCATTTGATCGACTACCACGAGCAACTCAAATTCCTGACCCGCCCCAAAAGACGCCTGCTATTGGAAATTCTGGAGAGCTGGGAGTTTGGCAATCTGGTGGAGAACAGCCAACGCATGATCGATGTTTGCTCGAGCCGCCTGGAAGAGGCCGATCACCAACGCCGTGAACGCAGCACCGTGATGACAGACTTGCTGCTGGTGACCTTGAGCTTTTTCGCGGTGTTTGAGTTGTCACTGTACCTGGTGGAATTCAGTCGTGAAATGATGTCGCGCCCGGCACTGGATTACAACGATGAAAGCAGTTCTCTGTTTTTGGGTCTGATTGCCGGCATCGACACCGACATTATGTTTGGCTTCGGCTTCCTGCTAACTCTGGGCCTTGTGCTTATCTACAAGCGCATCAAATCCCATTAATACTCCTGCCGAGAATAAGATTCATATGTTGATAACCTCATCACACAAATATATTCGCGCATGGTTAGCGACCAGTTTGCTTTTTTGGGCCTCGGCTATAGCCTGCGCCAGTAGCGCATCCGACCAACCTATAAAGATCATTACCAACACCTGGGCACCCTACATTAACGAGGCAGATGCACCTCAAGGAAGTGCGGCATCAATCGTCAGTCTGCTGGCAACGGAGTTAGGGGCAGGGGTCGAGTGGCAATATATTCCCTACGATCTCAGCTTTCAGTTGGTTAAGCGCAATCGGGCGCAACTGGCCTTTCCGTTCTTTAAAACCTCACAACGAGCCAATGAGGTGATTTTTTCTGAACCGGTTTTTTCCGCCACCAGCCACCTCTACTATAATCTGCAGCACATGACTCAAGATCAGAGTGGCGCAGACCTGCGCGACATGACAATCGGTCGCGTCTCCGGCTACAGCTACGGTCAGACGATCGATGCGTTGCTGGAAGGGGCAAAAGTGTTTGGTAGTGAGCATGCAGCACTACAAGCGCTGTTCAATCATGAAATTGATTTACTGCCGATGACAGAAGGGGTCATGGCGCATACCCTGCGCACCGAGTTTCCTGAGCGCATTCAACTGATTCGCAAACGCCCCGGGGTTAGTGACCAATCCTCGCTGCATTTGATTGCACCCAAAACCGAGGAAGGCCAACAGACCATTTCCGCCTTCAACCAGGCGCTGGTAGATTTGAGAGCTCTGAATATCGACAGCCTCAATGTCGAACCGGTGCAGTTGCCCAAGCCCCTGGATCTGGCGCAACTCATAACCGCCGAAGGCTACCCGGCCATTCTGGGCCAGAGCCAGATCAACAGTGGCAGCGGCAACTACTACACGCTGCCACAGGGTACTCGCGTCATCGTTATTGAATGGAGTGACCGAATCATCAATCCGTCGAACACCGACCGCATCTACAAGAACATGATGGACCTGAGCCGGGTCGTCGTATTGAACGGCCCCCATGTGGGCAAAGAGCTCCTGGTTCGCAACATGCACATCGAATTGCTATGAATCTGCTCGCTCTGATTGGGTGGAGTGGCACCCTGCTGTATTTACTGAATCACGCGTATATCTCGCTGGCTCCGAATTGGAAGTCAACGATCTACTACGGCGGCAACCTGATTGCCGCCCTTTGCCTGGTACTCACCTCCGCAGTAGCACAATCCTGGCAAGCAGTGGTGATTAACAGCTTCTGGGCCATCATCAGCGTTCTGTTACTGGCCAACATCAGTCTGAAGAACGCGCCTTTTACACAGCCACTATTCAACTCTGG